>NZ_LFDT01000007.1:0-145926 GCF_001037925.1 Vogesella sp. EB
CAGCTGGGCCTGCGCGCCGACGTGCAGGCGGCGCGGGAACGGGTCGAGGCCAGCCGCGGCAACGTCGCCGCGGCGCGTGCCGACTTCTATCCCGATGTCCGCCTCAACCTGATGGCCGGGCTGTCGGCGCAGGAGCTGGGCGACCTGTTCAGCCCCGGCGCACGCGTGCTGCGGCTGGCACCGGCGCTGACACTGCCGCTGTTCAGCAACGGCGAGCTGAACGCGCGCCTCGACAGCCGCAGCGCCGAGCTGGAAGCCGCCATCGCCAGCTACAACCAGACGCTGCTGAACGCGATCCGCGACACCGCCGACCACAGCAGTCAGCTGGCACGACTGCGCCAGGCCGAGGCCGCCAAGCAGCAGGCGCTGCTCGCCCGCCGCGACAGCGTCGCCAAGGTGCAAAGCCGCGCCAGCGCCGGTCTGGCCACCCCCGCCAGCCTGCTGGCGGAGCAGCGCCAGCTGACCCAGACCCGCCTCGCCGCGCTCGAACTGCACACCCAGCGCCTGCAAAGCCAGGCCGCCCTGATCCGCACGCTGGGCACCGCCCCGGCGGCCGCCCGCTGAATTCCGGAGCAAGAAGATAATGAACAACACCACCCCGACTACCGCCCCCAATACCGCCCGCCGCACCGCCCTCACCCGCCTGAGCGTGGCGCTGGCCATCGCCGGCCTCGCCGCCGGTGCTTACTGGTTCCTTGCGCTGCGCCACCACCAGGCCACCGACGACGCCTACGTCGCCGGCAACCTGATCCCGGTATCGTCGCAGGTGGCCGGCAGCATCGTCGCCATCCACGCCGACGACACCCAGAGCGTCAAGGCCGGCGACCTGCTGCTGACGCTGGACCGCAACGACGCGCAGCTGGCCTACGCCCGCGCCGCGGCCGAACTGGCGCAGGCGGTGCGCCAGACGCGGCAGCTGATCTCGGTCAGCGGCAAGTCCGACGCGCTGGTGGCGCAGCGCGCGGCCGATGTCGCCCGTGCCGAGGCCGATGTCGCCCGCGCCAGCGGCGATCTGGCGCGCCGCGAGGCCGCCGCCCGCGATCAGGCCATCGCCGGTGAAGAACTGCAGCACGCCCGCGATGCGGCCAACAGTGCCCCGCATCGCACTGACCGCCGCCCGCGCCGCGCTGAAGGTCGGCGAGGAAGAGCAGCAGGCCAGCCGCGCGCTGGTGCTCAGCGACAGCGCCGAGCAACAACCGGCGGTGGCGCGCGCCGCCGCCGCGTTGCGCGAGAGCTATCTGGCGCTGGCACGCACCGAGATCCGCGCCCCGGTCGCCGGCCAGATCGCGCGCCGCAGCGCGCAGCCGGGCGCCCGCATCCAGCCCGGTACCCCGCTGCTGGCGGTGGCGGCGCTGGACAGCGCCTGGGTCGACGCCAACTTCAAGGAAGGCCAGCTGCGCGAGCTGCGCATCGGCCAGCCGGTCGAGCTGCACGCCGACCTGTACGGCGATGATGTCACCTATCACGGCACGGTCGCCGGCCTCGCCGCCGGCACCGGCAGCGTGTTCTCGCTGCTGCCGGCGCAGAACGCCACCGGCAACTGGATCAAGGTAGTGCAGCGCGTGCCGGTACGCATCGCGCTGCAGCCGCAGGAGCTGCAGCAGCACCCGCTGCGTCTCGGCCTGTCGATGTCGGTCAGCGTTGACACCAGCCAGCAGGACGGCCCGCTGCTGACCGCCGCCCGCCGCAATCCGGCGCTGAGCACCAGCGTGTTCGAGCGCCAGCTGGCGCAGGCCGACCAGGCGGTGGCCAAAATCATTGCGGCCAACCTTGGCCGCTAAGGGAGCGTGATCATGTCGCATCCCCCACTGGAAGGACGCTCGCGCACGCTGGTCACCCTGGCGCTGTCGCTGGCCACCTTCATGCAGGTGCTGGACACCACCATCGCCAACGTGGCGATTCCCACCATCGCCGGTGATCTGGGCGCGTCCACCAGCCAGGGCACCTGGGTGATCACCTCCTTCGGCGTCGCCAATGCCATCTCGGTGCCGATCACCGGCTGGCTGGCCAAGCGCGTCGGCGAGGTGCGGCTGTTCCTGCTGGCCACCATCGGCTTCGTGATCAGCTCGTGGCTGTGCGGCCTGGCGCCGAGCCTGGAACTGCTGATCCTGTTCCGCGTGCTGCAGGGCCTGCTGGCGGGGCCGATGATCCCGCTGTCGCAAAGCCTGCTGCTGCAGAGCTATCCGCCGGACAAGCGCGCCATCGCCATGGCGCTGTGGACGATGACCATCATCGTGGCGCCGATCTTCGGCCCCATCCTCGGCGGCTGGCTGTCGGACAACTGGCACTGGAGCTGGATCTTCTACATCAACATCCCGATCGGCGCCGCCGCCGCCGCGCTGGCCTGGCGCGAGCTGCGCCATCGCGAAACCACCATCCTGCAGCTGCCGATCGACAAGGTGGGGCTGATCCTGCTGGTACTCGGCGTCGGCTGCCTGCAGATGATGCTGGACCGCGGCAAGGAGCTGGACTGGTTCCACTCCGGCGAGATCGTGCTGTACGGCATCATCGCGCTGCTGGCGCTGTCCTACCTGGTGGTGTGGGAGCTGACCGACCAGCACCCGGTGATCGACCTGTCGCTGTTCCGCGACCGCAATTTCAGCGTCGGGGTGATCTCGGTCAGCGTCGGTTTCATGCTGTACTTCGGCGCCATCGTGCTGATGCCGCTGCTGATGCAGACGCAGATGGGCTACACCGCCACCGAAGCCGGCCTCGCCACCGCACCGATCGGCATCCTGCCGGTGCTGCTGTCGCCGCTGATCGGCAAGAACGCGCACAAGCTGGACATGCGCTGGGTGGTGACCTTCAGCTTCCTGATGTTTGCCGCGTGTTTTTACTGGCGCTACAGCACCTTCAATCCGGCCATGGATTTCGCCAGCGTGGCGTGGCCGCAGTTCGTGCAGGGTTTTGCCATCGCCGGCTTCTTCATGCCGCTGACCACCATCACCCTGTCCAACATGAAGCCGCAACAGCTGGCCAGCGCTTCCAGCCTGTCCAACTTCATGCGCACGCTGGCCGGCTCCATCGGCGCCTCGCTGACCACCTGGCAGTGGGAACACCGCGAAGGCTTGCACCATACCCAGCTGACCGAACACGTCAGCCTGTATGACAGCGCCACCCGTGACACGCTGGCGGCGATGCAGCAGGCCGGGCTGAGCGCCGAGCAGGCAGCGGCGGTGATCGCGGGTGACATCAGCCGCCAGGGGCTGTTCATCGGTGCCAACGAGGTGTTCTGGCTGGCCACGGTACTGTTCCTGCTGCTGACCGGGCTGGTCTGGCTGTCGCGGCCGCCGAAAGCGGCGGCCGGGGTGGTAGTGGTCGACGCCGGCCACTGAGCGGCATCAAGGTTGGCCGCAAGCACGACCGGCAACACCAATGAAAACAGGGCATGGTGATCACCATGCCCTGTTTGCCTGACTGCCCAGCTATGGCTTAGCGGCGCTTAGTGGCTGAGGTGCACCAGCCGGTCCAGCAGGCCCATCACCTCTTCGGACGACTGTTCCATGGTCGCCAGCGCCTGCGATGCCGCGCTGTAGTCGGCGGCGTAGAACGCCTGCAGTGCCGCCTTGCCGCTTTCGTGCACCCGTGCGTGCGGTGCTTCCAGCTGGCCGTAGCTGGTCTGGTCGCGGCATTGCTGATGGCCGCGGCCCTCGTAGTACCACTTGCCGAGACGGCAGTGGGTGTGGCCGGACAGCTGGCCGGCGTCCAGGGTGTGGTAGCCGATGAAAGCCTTGTAGATCTCCATCTTGTAGACGACGTGATCCAGCTTCACTACTTCCATGAAGCTGGCGTTGGTGCCGGCGGTGATCGCCTTCGCCATCTGCTCGCTGCCGTCGACCAGTTTCTTGATCGCCACCGCGATTTCCTCGCCGGTGTGGCGATACTTCTCCGCCTGCTCCGCCGCCTCGCTGACCTGCTGCTTGGTGTCGCTGGACGCCTTCTCCACGTCGCCCACCAGGCTGGCGATTTCGTTGGTCGCCTGCGAGGTGCGCTCCGCCAGCTTGCGCACTTCGTCGGCCACCACGGCAAAGCCGCGGCCCTGCTCGCCGGCGCGCGCCGCCTCGATCGCCGCGTTCAGCGCCAGCAGGTTGGTCTGGTCGGCCACGTCCTTGATCAGCTGCACGAACTGGCGGATTTCGCCGGTCTTGCTGTTGAGGGTGTCCATCTGCCGCGCGGTCAGCTGCTGCGCGTTGGCGATGTCGCTGAAGCTGTTGGCGAGGGTGTCGACCACGTTGCGGGTGTGGTCGAGGCCGGCCGCGGTGTCGGTGGCCAGGCTGAAGCAGCCTTCCATGTCCTCGGCCAGCTTGCTGAAGCTGCCGCGCAGCTGCGCGACACCGTCACAGAACTGCCCGAACGGCTGGCGGTAGCTGTGGCGCTTTTGCTGGGCGAGCTCGTTTTCGCGGCTCAGTTGTTCGCAGTTGCCCAGCGCCTGGCGCGCCTGCTCCAGTTGCTGCTGCAGTGTCGCGCGCTCCTGATCCAGGGTGGCGAGGCGTTCTTCCAGTGCGGCGATCTTTTTCTTGCTGTTGCCAAACATGTTTATGTTATCTCCAAGTCCCGGATGCGGCGCAAACTCGCCGCAATGGTGTGACGACAGGTCATCGGCCAGCCCTGCGGCTGGCCAACCCGTGAATATTACCGCCTGGCCGCCGGCTTGACGATGGCTTTCCGGACGGCATGGCGTACGGATTTCCGGATGCCGCCGCGGCAGCGGTTCGGTTTTGCGATGACCGGCGGCGGCAAGTGCTTGTTATCGCAGCCGCTTGTCACTGGCACGAATAGTGCAAGGCAGGAACACCGCAACGGTGCGCCTGGCGCGCCATGTTAAGCGCGGGGTGCAACAAAAATGGCACCCCGCCGTGCCGCAATTTTGCTGACGCCGGCCATGGCCTGTGTTAGAACCGGAATCCTGTCATCCCATGTTGGCCGCAACGCTTTTTTCCGCCATGTCTGTCCGTATCCGCAAACCGCTGTTCCTGAGCTGCCTGTTGCTGGGGCTGGTGCTGCTGTGCAGTACGCTGACCTACCAGTTTTCGGTGCAGCACGGCATCGACGCCCTGCGCGAGCAGGGCAACCGCCAGCTGGAGCTGCACACCCGCGGCGTGGAAAGCGAGATCGAACGCTTCGTGTGGCTGCCCGGCCTGCTGCAGCTCAACCCGGTGACGCTGCAGCTGCTGCAGTCGCCGGACGCCAGCCACCAGCTGGAGGTCAACCGCTACCTGGCGGCGATGAACGAGCGCAGCGGCACGCTGGCGGTCTACGTGCTGGACAGCGGCGGCCGCGTGCTGGCGTCCAGCAACTGGCGCCGCAGCGACAGCTATGTCGGCGAAGACCTGTCGTTCCGCCCCTACTACACCGACGCCATGGCCGGCCGCCCCGGCCGCTTCTACGGCATCGGCAGCACCATCGGCGAGGCCGGCTACTACCTGTCCAGCCCGCTGCGCGTCAACGGCCGCATCGCCGGCGTGGCGGTGGTCAAGGTCCGTCTCGGCCAGCTGGAGGCCGGCTGGCGCAAGGCCGGCGCCGACGTGTTCATCGCCGATGAAAACGGCGTCATCATCCTTGCCTCCAAGCCGCGCTGGCGACTGAACGTGATCCACCCGCTGTCGCAGGAGCGGCGCAACCAGCTGGCGCAGAGCCTGCAATACCACTGGGCGTCACTGCCGCTGCTGCAGCTGAAATCGCGGCGCACGCTGTCGCCGGGGCTGGACCGCTGGGAGCTGTCCGACCCCGACGTCGCCGCGCCGGAAGGCCGCCTGTTCCTGGCGCAGTCGCGCACCCTCAACGACACCCGCTGGCAGCTGACCCTGCTCAGCCCGCTGGCGGCGGTGAAGGCGGCGGCGTGGACGCACGCGATGCTGGCGGCCACCATCGTCGCGGTGCTGACGCTGCTGCTGATCGCGTGGAACGAGCGGCGCAAGGTGATCGCCACCCGCCTGTCGGCGCGCGAGGCGCTGCAGGCGGCCAACAGCGAGCTGGAACGCCGCATCGAAGAGCGTACCGCCGACCTGTCCGCCAGCAACGAGCGCCTGCTGGCCGAAATCCGCGAGCGCGAACTGGCAGAGCAGACGCTGCGCAAGGCGCAGAACGAGCTGATCCAGGCCGGCAAGCTGGCGGTGATCGGCCAGATGTCGACCAGCATCGCCCACGAGCTGAACCAGCCGCTGGCGGCGCTGCGCACGCTGTCCGGCAACACCGTCAAATTCCTCGCCCGCGGCGCCTACGACACCGCTGCGGCCAACCTCAAGACCATCGGCGAGCTGGTGGAGCGCATGGGCAAGATCACCGGCTCGCTGCGCTCCTTCGCGCGCCGCTCCGAACACGCCGATGGCCAGGCGCGACTGGAAACCGCGGTCGACGCTGCGCTGTTCCTGCTGCAGCCGCGGCTGTCGCGCCACCCGGTCACGGTGCAGCGCGAATTCGACGACGTGCTGCTGGCCATCGACCAGACGCGGCTGGAGCAGATCCTGGTCAACCTGATCGGTAACGCGCTGGACGCGCTGCAAGGCGTGCCCGCCGCCTGCGTGCGGCTGAGCGGCCAGCGCGACGGCGGCCGCTACCAGCTGACCGTGGCCGACAACGGCGGCGGCCTGCCGGAGCAGGTGCGCCAGCATCTGTTCGAACCCTTTTTCACCACCAAGCCGCAGGGCAGCGGGCTGGGACTGGGGCTGACCCTGTCCGCCAGCCTCGCCGCGGCGGCCAACGGGACACTGCAGGCACAGCCGCTGCCACAAGGCGCCGCCTTCGTGCTGCAATTGCCGCTGTGCCCGGAACAGGAACTCCATCATGTCTGAAGCATTGCGCGTCCTGATCGTAGAAGACGATCCCCATGTCCTGCTCGGCTGCCAGCAGGCGCTGACGCTGGAAGACATCCCGGTCACCGGCGTCGCCAGCGCCGAAGCCGCGCTGCCGCTGATCGACGGCCAGTTCCCCGGCATCGTGATCAGCGACATCCGCCTGCCCGGCATCGACGGCCTGACCCTGATGCAACAGCTGAAGGCGCAGGACCGCAGCCTGCCGGTGGTGCTGATCACCGGCCACGGCGACGTCAGCATGGCGGTGCAGGCGATGAAGGACGGCGCCTACGATTTCATGGAAAAACCGTTCTCGCCGGAGCGGCTGGTGGAGGTCGCCCGCCGCGCGCTGGAGCAGCGCCGGCTGAGCCTGGAGGTGGAAAGCCTGCGCCGCCAGCTGGACGGCAAGCAGACGCTGGAACAGCGCCTGATCGGCCGCTCCGCCGCGATGTGCCAGCTGCGCGAGCTGATCCTCAACGTCGCCGACACCGGCGCCAACGTGCTGATCAACGGCGAGACCGGCACCGGCAAGGAGCTGGTTGCCAGCTGCCTGCACGAATTCAGCCGCCGCCAGCAGCACAACTACGTGGCGATCAACTGCGGCGGCCTGCCGGAACACCTGTTCGAGAGCGAAATCTTCGGCCACGAGGCCAACGCCTTCACCGGCGCCGGCAAGCGCCGCATCGGCAAGATCGAGCACGCGCACAAGGGCACGCTGTTCCTCGACGAAGTCGAGACCATGCCGATCAACCTGCAGATCAAGCTGCTGCGCGTGCTGCAGGAACACAAGCTGGAACGCCTCGGCAGCAACCAGATGGTCGATGTCGACTGCCGCCTGATCGCCGCCACCAAGGAAGACCTGGGCGAGCTGTCGCAACAGGGCAAGTTCCGCGCCGACTTCTACTACCGCCTCAACGTGGTGACACTGGAAATCCCGCCGCTGCGCGAACGGCGCGAGGACATTCCGCTGCTGTTCGAGTGCTTCTTGCAGCAGGCGGCGCTGCGCTTCGACCGCGAGCCGCTGGAAGTGGACCGCAAGACGCTGTCGCGGCTGATGGCGCACGACTGGCCCGGTAACGTGCGCGAGCTGCGCAACGTCGCCGAACGCTACGCGCTGGGGCTGCCTGCGTTCAAGGACAGCGGCGACGGCCACAACTCGCCCAGCCTCGCCGAGTGTGTGGAGGCCTATGAAAAGAGCCTGGTCGTGGAGGCGCTGCGCCGCCACGGCGGCAACCTGACCCAGGCCAGCGCCGCGCTGGGCACCCCGAAGACCACGCTGTTCGACAAGGTGAAGAAGTACGGGCTGCAGGGCAGCAACTAAGCCCCTGCCCCTACCCGCCGCCACAAAAAAAAGGCAGCCCGTCCACGGGCTGCCTTTTTCGTGCGCTCAGCCTTGCGGCCAACGTTGGCCGCAAGCCGGCAGCGTTCAGATGTCTTCGTCCTCGATCACCAGGTCGCCGAAGTCGGCGTCGTTCAGCGGATCGCCCAGCCCGGCGGCGACCAGGTCTTCGCGCGTCAGCAGGAACACGAAACCGTCACCGCTTTGCGTTTCCATCCACATGAACGGCAGGCTCGGGTAGGCCGCTTCCAGCACGTCGCGGTTGTGGCCGATCTCGACCAGCAGCACACCCTGCGGATTGAGCAGGCGCGCCGCGTTCTGCAGGATGACGTGGGTGGCATCCAGCCCGTCTTCACCGGAGCCCAGCGCCAGTTCCGGCTCGTGCAGGTATTCCGCCGGCAGCGCGTCCACCGATTCGGCGTCGACATACGGCGGGTTGGAGATGATCAGGTCGTACGGCTCTTCCAAGCCTTCCACCAGGTCGCTGTGGATCAGCTGGATGCGGTCTTCCAGACCGTAGTTCTGCACGTTGATGCTGGCCACTTCCAGCGCGTCCAGCGAGATGTCGACGGCGTCGATGTCGGCGTCCGGATAGTGGTGCGCCAGCTGGATTGCCAGGCAGCCGGAACCGGTGCACAGGTCCAGCGCGCGGTGTACCAGTTCCGGGTGTTCGATCCACGGCTCCAGCTGCTCGCCCAGCAGCTCGAAGATGAAGGAGCGCGGCACGATCACGCGCTCGTCGACGTAGAAGTTGAACTCGCCCTGCCATGCCTCGTTGGTGAGATAGGCCACCGGCACCCGCTCTTCGGCGCGGCGTTCGATCATCGCCACCACCTGCTGCACCTCGCGTGGCAGCAGCTGGGCGTCGAGGAAGGGTTCCAGGCGATCGATCGGCAGCTTCAGCGTCGACAGGATCAGGTAGGCCGCCTCGTCGTAGGCATTGCTGGTGCCGTGGCCGTAGGTCAGCCCGGCATCGGTAAAGCGCGACACGGCAAAGCGCAGCAGGTCGCGGACGGTTTGAAAAGTGCTGGCAGCTTCGGCGTACATGGCATTCCCTTTAAAAAGCCGGCGGCACGAGCGCGTCGTGCCGCCTTGATAATGCGAAAGGTTGGCCGCGGCCAACCTTGGTCTGATCAGACCGCCATCGTGGCGGTCAACTGGCGGCGATTATCGCTCAGAACGGCAGCGCTGCGCTGGTTTCCTTGGCCAGCACGCGGCGGAAGTCGTTCTGGATGCGCTCCAGCGCCGCCTGGTTGTCGGCCTCGAAACGCAGCACGATCACCGGAGTGGTGTTGGAGGCGCGCATCAGGCCGAAGCCGTCGGCGTATTCCACGCGCAGGCCGTCGATGGTGATGATGTCCTCGGCGCCGTCGAACTGTGCCGTCTGCTGCAGGCGTGCGATCAGCGCATGGTTCTCGCCTTCCGCGGTCTTCAGGTTCAGCTCCGGCGTCGACAGCGCGTTGGGCAGCGCATTGAGCACTGCCGACGGATCGGCGACCTTGGACAGGATTTCCAGCAGGCGCGCGCCGGCGTACAGGCCGTCGTCAAAACCGTACCAGCGCTCCTTGAAGAACACGTGGCCGGACATCTCGCCGGCGAGGCCGGCGTCCGGGTTGGCTTTCAGCGCCGCCTTCATGAAGCTGTGGCCGGTGCGGTTGATCATCGGCACGCCACCGGCGGCGGTGATCGCCGGCGCCAGCAGGCGGGTGCACTTCACGTCGTAGATGATCTTGCTGCCCGGCTGTCGCGACAGCACGTCCTGCGCGAACAGGATCAGCTGGCGGTCGGGCCAGATGATGCTGCCGTCCTTGGTGACCACGCCCAGACGGTCGCCGTCGCCGTCGAAGGCGAGGCCGATCTCGGCGTCGGTGTCACGCAGCGCGCGGATCACGTCCTGCAGGTTTTCCGGCTTGGCCGGATCGGGGTGGTGGTTGGGGAAAGTGCCATCCACCTCGCAGAACAGCTTGTGCACCTCGCAGCCGAGACCGCGGAACAGCTCCGGCGCGAAATCGCCGGCCACGCCGTTGCCGCAGTCGACCACCACCTTCATCGGCCGCGCCAGCTTGATGTCGCCGGTGATGCGATCGAGGTAGGCGTCGACGATGTCGTGCGTGCTGTAGCCGCCGTGGCCGTCGGCAAAGTCGTTGTCGACGATGCGCTGGTACAGCTTCTGGATCCAGTCGCCGGCGAGGGTGTCGCCGTCCAGCATCATCTTGAAGCCGTTGTAGTCCGGCGGGTTGTGGCTGCCGGTGACCATCACGCCGGAGAAGGTTTCCAGCTGGTAGGCGGCGAAGTACAGCATCGGCGTGGCGACGCGGCCAACGTCGATCACGTCGACGCCGGCGGCGCGGATGCCGTCGGACAGCGCATGGCATAGCTCGGCGCCGGACAGGCGGCCATCACGGCCGACGCAGATGGTGCCGACCTTGCGTTCGCGCGCTTCAGAGCCGATGGCGCGGCCGATCAGGCGGGCGGCGTCGGCGGTGAGGGTGTCGCCGACGATGCCGCGGATGTCATAGGCCTTGAAAATGGAGGGAGAGATGGTCATTGCTCAAACCCGATCAGGAGTAGAAGGTTGGCCGCAACCGCCGGCGCGCTGCCGGCGGCCGGGAAGTTCATTATAGCGACTGGCTCAGCTGTACCAGCGCGTCCAGCTTGGCGCGCGCCGCGCCGCTGTCGATCACGCTGCGAGCCAGCGCCACGCCATCGGCGAGGCTGGCCGTAATGCCAGCGGTGTAGATCGCCGCCGCGGCATTGAGCAGCACGATGTCGCGCGTCGGGCCGGACTGGCCGTCGAGCACGGCCAGCAGCATGGTTTTCGACTGCTCGGCGCTGTCGGCGCGCAGCGCGGCCAGTGGCGCGTGGGCGATGCCGAAATCGGCCGGGTCGATGCGGTATTCGCGGATGGCGCCGTCCTTCAGCTCGGCGATGCTGGTATAGCCGGACAGGGTGATCTCGTCGAGGCCGTCTTCGCCGTGCACGATCATCACGTGGCGGCTGCCCAGCTCGCGCAGCACGCGCGCCTGGATACCGACCAGATCGGGGTGGAACACGCCCATCACCTGGTTGGGGGCGCCGGCCGGGTTGGTCAGCGGGCCGAGGATATTGAAGATGGTGCGTACTGCCAGCTCGCGCCGCACCGGCGCCACGTACTTCATCGCGCTGTGGTAATTGGGCGCGAACATGAAGCCGACGCCGATGTCGTCGATGCAGCGGCCGACCTGCTCCGGGCTGAGGTTGAGGTTGACGCCGAGCGCCTCCAGCACGTCGGCGCTGCCGGAGCTGGACGACACCGAACGGCCGCCGTGCTTGGCGACGCGGGCGCCGGCCGCCGCCGACACGAAGGCGGCGGTGGTGGAGATGTTGAAGGTGTGGCTCTTGTCACCGCCGGTACCACAGGTATCCACCAGCCGCGTGGTGTCGCTCACCGGCACACGGGTGGCGAACTCGCGCATCACCTGTGCCGCGGCGGCGATTTCCGACACGCTTTCCGTTTTCACGCGCAGGCCGATCAGGATGGCGGCGATCAGCGTCGGCGGCACTTCGCCGCGCATGATCTGGCGCATCAGGTCCAGCATTTCATCGTGGAACAGTTCGTTCTGGTCGATCAGGCGATTGAGGGCGGCCTGCGGTGTGATCATCTTCTTTATCTCCGGCGTCTGCGGCGCTGTGCGGTTTAGGCGAATTCTTTCAGGAAGTTGTCCAGCATCCGGTGGCCGTGCTGGGTGAGGATGGACTCGGGGTGGAACTGCACACCCTCGATCGGCAGCGTCTTGTGGCGCACGCCCATGATCTCGCCATCATCGGTCCAGGCGGTGATCTCCAGGCACTCCGGCAGCGACTCGCGCTCGATCACCAGCGAATGGTAACGGGTGCAGGTCACCGGGTTGGGAATGTCGCGGAACATGCCGATATCGTGGTGCGACACCGGCGACACCTTGCCGTGCATCAGCTGCTTGGCGTGAATGATCTTGCCGCCAAAGGCCTGGCCAATGCTCTGGTGGCCGAGGCAGACGCCCATGATCGGCAGCTTGCCGGCGAAGTGGTGGATGGCCGGCACCGAGATGCCGGCTTCGTTCGGCGTGCACGGGCCGGGCGACAGCACCAGGTACTGCGGCGCCAGCGCCTCGATTTCTTCCAGCGTGATTTCATCGTTGCGGAAGACCTTGACTTCCTGTCCCAGCTCGCCGAAGTACTGCACGAGGTTGTAGGTGAAGGAGTCGTAGTTGTCGATCATTAATAGCATAATGGCATTAAACCTTTGATTTTAAAGGGCGTCGCTTCTTTATGCGCTATTTTGATACCCGCTTTGATACCCGATATTTTTACTGCTGGGCTGGCTGGAATCGACAAGCAACAATCGCGCCGTCCTGAAATTCTGAGCACCAGTACCTTACCACAAACAGTGCGAAAATCATGAGGCGCGATACCCAAGCCGATACCCGATCAGGCTGCTTTCTGCTGCCTTTCGTTGATCCACTCCACCACTTTGGATTCCAGCCAGCCAACACGATTCAGGCCAAGGCTCATCTGCTTCGGGAACTCACCCGCCTTGATCCGGCGGTAGATAGTAGGGATGGACAGGCTTGTCCGTGTGGCCACCTCTTGGATGGTCAGAATGCGGTCTTCAGTCATTGGTATGTGCTCCACGTAAAAAAGGCCATCATCAGGCGGCCATGCTTGCTTCATTCTTCAGTCTGGCCTCAGCCAAACCATCCTCTCTAACTCAGGCTTGCAGTGTCGTTCTTGGTGAAGCCGACTCCCCGCTGCCAGACGGTGACACCGCCCAGCACCAGACGCACGGCGCCACGCTTGCGAGCTTCCGTGACGCGGTTGTAGAGCTTGCGGCCAACCTTGTTGCGGTGCCGCTGGCGGCAGACCTCGCGACCCAGCGTGGCCGGCTTGGCCGCGTCCTTGCCCGGGTCGTGCACGAACACGCGGCAGGCTGGACAGCTGACGCCGGCGGACTCGTAGCGCCAAGCGGCGATGTGAATCAGCTGGCGCTCACGCAGTGCCTTCAGCAGGTGTTGCATGGAGCGTAGGTCGGTAATGCCGAGCTGGGCCTGCAGCTCGGTGCGGGTCAGGCCGGCCGGCGCCTGCTGGAGCAGCTGCAGCGCGCGGCGTTGGTTGGGACCGAGACGGGCGGTGTTCATGGTTCACCCCCGTCGCTCTCAACCAGATCGTCCGGGTAGCACGAGCCGGTACCGCCGCACTCACCGCAGGTTCCGGACTCGTAGCCGCCGCCGGCTGGCAGCAGACCACCAATCATCCCGTGTCCGTTGCACGCTTCGCACAGTGGCACGCGGCGTGGCGTGATGTGGTGGTCGGCGTATTCCATGTAGGCGGGGATCATGCGGCACCGCCTTTCGCCTCGGCGATGGCTGCGCGCCCTTGCTCCCACCAGTCCGGTCCAGTACCAGCCTTGTATGCCTGCCGGCCAACAGCCTTCTCCAGCGCTGCCAACAGCTGGTCGCGCTGCTGCTCCACCTCCAGCCGCTTCTGGTTCTCGGCGGTTAGCGTCAGCTCAAGGTCGGTGGCTGGGCTGGGTGATGCCTCACCGGCGATGGCGCGGCGCAGCTTGTGGTATTCCTGCTTTCCGATAACAAGGCATGTTCCCTTGCCGGTAGCCTTTCCGCCATGCGCGTGCCATTCATCGTTAATTTCGCCTTCCTGCATGATGCGCTTTGGCGTTGTTGCGGCAGTCTTCATGCCGTTCAGCATGTCGATTGCCTTGCCAACAATGTGCATCATCTGGTGCGTCGCGCCAGCCGTCGGAACTGGGAGCTTATTTATCCATTTCTGGTGGCTCTCCAGTAGGGTCACCACTTCCATCAGTAGCTGCTGGTTCACCGCCTGCGCGCCGTGTTGGGTCTGGTCGCTCATGCTGCCTCCCGCACCATCTGGATCACGTTGTCGCGGCTGCCGGCCGGCAGATTGGCCAGCACCAGAGCGGCTTCGAGTTCGCGGATGCGCGCGTCAGCCGCGGCGAGCTGTTGTTCGGTCAGGTCTACGCGCTCTTCCAGAGCATCGGCGGACACTCTCAAACAGCCACACTCATACTGCAGGGCTTCAATCTGGCGGCTCTGGCCAGCCAGCAGTTCGGCCACCACAGGATGAATAGGGATGATTTTGGTGATGTTTTTCATGCTGCGTCCTTCACAAGAGAAAGGCCGCACTGGGCGGCCTGGGTAATGTTGTCGATGGCTTCGCGGATCCGCTTGGCCTTGTCTGGTGAGATTGTTCTGGCCAGCTGCAACCCATTCACCATCAGCCGCAACCGTTCCAGTCCTGCCCGTCTGGCGTCGCCGTAGACTGGGTAGGCATTCGACCGGACGAACACCGGGCCGATGCTACCGACGTCCGGGAAGTGGTAGCCAGCGGCCATGTGCCAGCCGTCGGTGTCACGGGCAAAGCCAAGCCGCAGGACATAGCCCGGCATGGGTTCAGCGCGTATCCAGTGGCAGTCTGCGGGGTGGTAGGCGTTGGGGTTGTTGCTCAGGCGTGCCAGCGGCAGGGCCGGCGCGTCGTCTGCGGTGAACAGGTCGAGCTGGCTGGGCATGGTCGGTGTCCTAGTCGATTACGATGCCAGCAGCACCGTGCGGCCACCGCGGATGTCCATCGGTGACACGATGCCAATCTGCTCCATACCCTCGATCAGCCGTGCCGCGCGGTTGTAGCCGATGCGCAGATGGCGTTGGATTGAGGAGATAGATGCCCTGCCCGTTTGCATCACGGCCTGGCAGGCATCGTGGAACAACGGGTCACCCTGGCCATCGTCACCGGTTGCCGCTGACGAGGTGCGCGACACACGGCTGGATTGCTGATCACCACCGAACAGGTCCGGCTGGGCCACCACGTGCACCTCGACCTCTTCCTGCAGCAGCTCGGCCAGAACGGCGCATTCGTCCTTGCTGGGCTGGAAGCTGCACTGCCACGTCAGCTGGATCTGGAAGCCATCCACCGGCTCGATCTGGAACTTGCTGACACGGACGCCATGGAAACGGCAACCGGCAATATCCAGCTCGCAGTCCTGCACCTCGTGCTTGTACTTAAGCGGTTCCAGCATCTGGTTACGGACAGCACCGGTATCGGGCAAGAACAGGAACCCTTCGAGCCCATCGTCAAAGAAGCTCAGAGCCGCACTTCCGGTTTTCGCCGTTAATTTGAGGTCCAAAGCGAGGGTTTTTTCCTCGTCCGGACCTTCCTTGCGAGCGTTGAAGTGTTTGATTTCTGCTTGGCCTCGGTATTCAAAAGAGGACATCTGCTCTACTCCTCGATAGCTGCAATCCGCTCCAGATGGTGTTTCTGTAGCGTGCTGATGTGAATGCCCATGCCGTACGATTTGTAGCGGCTCTGCATGTCGGTGATGAAATTGCGATCCCAGTCGCGGGTCGCGTTGAGTTCGGCGTCGGCCAGCAGCTTTTCCAGTCGCTTCTGCGTGTAGCGCTCGCTGGCCGGCCGACTATCGATCGGGCCGGCCATGGGTCACGCCGCCTTCTGCTGCTCGCCGGTGGCCACTGTGCGGATATGTGCCACCAGCGCCCGGCAGATTGGAATGAAGTCGTCTTCGTGGAACAGCCGCGCCGCGCCTTCCTGCGTGGCGGCGAAGCCCAAGCTGGCCAGCAGCTGTACCGACACGCTGAAGCCCAAGCGCTCGTTGATCATGCCCAGGCGCAGGGTCGGGGCACCGCGCGGCGCTGCGTCTTCCTGGTTGGCCGCAACGGGCGGCTGGGCGAATAGATCCGGCGCCGCCTCTTCCAGCACAGAAGCTGCAGGTACTGCAGGCGTAGCAGGTTGTGCAGCCTTGGCCGCAGCCGCGGCGGCTGTGGCAGCTTCCATCGCCTCACGCTGCTGGCGTTCGCGTTCTTCACGCTCACGCTCGGCCTGCTGGTGAGCATCAAGGCGCGACTTGATCAGCAGGGCCAGATCGTCTGGCGACTTGTACACGATCAGCGCCTCGTCGGCGAACAGGAACAGGTGGCCTGCAGCTAGGGTGCGCAATGTTTTAAGGTTGGCCGCCAGCTTGTCGGCGATGGCATTGGCCTCCACCTTCAACCGCGCCAGCTCGGTGCCAGCCGCATCGCGCAGGCTGGCCAGCGTGCGCTTACCCTTGATTGCGCCGGCAAAGTCGCCGGCCATCGCCGGCATGTAGGCCTTGCCGATGGTGGCGTTCAGGCTGACCACGTGCGCTGTCAGCTGCTGCTTGGCGTCCAGGATGATGCTGTCGCGGATGGCGTCCTTGCGCTGTTTCACCAGCTTTTCCAGATCCAGCCGCACCTTGCGCGCCTCGGCGCTGATGTCGTCGATAGCCTTGAACAGCTGGTCGATGCTGGTGGTCTGGCTCAGTGCGTGTTCCTTGGCTGCGGCCAGACGCGCCTCCACCTCGCCGCACCACTTCACCGACTGCTCGGCGTCGGCAAAGTCCTGGTCAGTCTCCAGCGTGCGGTTCACGCTGCGGATAGCCGTCAGCGCCGTTTCCTTGAACTCGGACAGGTTGGAGGCCGTCACCATGCCGGTGACCTCGATGCGCAGCGCCGGCAGGGTCTCGGGCGCCTTGCCGGTCAGGTTGGCAGGTTGTTCGGCATCTGGCTTGTACTCGGCCAGATCCTGAGCGAACTGCTTCCAGCCTGCCAGCAGCTGGTCACGGCGCTCCGGTACCGACTCATACCAGCAACCCAGCGTCTTGCCTTCCGTACCGTCCGAGGTGGTGAAGTACGCACGCTTGGCGCCAGATACCAGCAGCTGTTGCTCCAGCTGCGCCCAGTAGTGCGGCTCAAGGTCGTTCGCCTTCACGGTGGCGGCCAGGCTCTCGTTCCACAGCTTGTTTTCCCAGATCACGTCTTCCAGCATGGTGATGCCGTCGAAACTGGCCAGCAGCGGCAGGCCTTCCACCTCCTGCACGCCGGTGGCCGGGTAAAGGTCTTCGCCAATCAGCTCTTCAATCAGTGGGCGGGCCTGTGCTTCGGCTTCATGGCCGGCATCAAACAGGCGCTGCTTGGCTGCATCGACCTCTTCAGCCACACCGCTGGCTTTCGCACGCAGCAGCTCGGTGCGAGTGGTGTACTTGCTGACGCCCAGCATGGCCGCGGCCTCGCTGGCGGTGAAGTATTTGGCGCGAGTGGCCAGCCATTCCGGCGAGCCCTGTACCAGGTCAAGCGTTTTCATAGGTCTTCCCTTCCTCGCCGCCGCATGCACGCAGGCGGGTTTCTTGTTCGTCGGTCATGGTGTTGCGGGATTTGATCTTGGCGATGACGTCGTCTGCTGAGCGGCGCCCGCTTTCGATCAGGCTCTTCCACTGCTCGAAGTTCTCTTCGAACTTGTCAGCCGGATACGGCTCCAGCGCCTTGGGCACCACCTCGGCCTGTGGCGTGATGTCCTTTTCGCGGATGCGCTCGGCGTCGTCCTCGTCGCTGATGCCGCCAAAGCCGAAGGCCATGCGGGCGCACTGGATCATGGCCTTGTGGCGCAGCATCCGGCGCGGGTGCGACTGCCACGGGCCGCCGCCGGTCTTCTTGCACTCGGCCATGTACTCGGTGATGCGGATCGGGCGGGTGCGGTCCTTGCGGTAGATGACGCAGGTGCAGCTCTGCTCGCCATCCATTTCAAAGTCCATGCCGTCAAACTGGGGATGCTCGTTGATGATGCGTGCCCAGCCGTCCACCCCCACCACCGGCACAATTCCGCCGTTCTTGTCAGGGAAGGCGTAGATCTCCTTGGTCCAGGGATTCAGGCCAAACTGGTTGGCTACGATCAGCAGTGCGGTCATTTGCGCATCGGTGACCTGCCCCTTGAATGCGGTCTGTTTCAATGTGGTCAGCAGTTCTTCGCCGCCATCCAATTTGAAGCGCTGGGACAGCTGGCTGGTCAGCGTGGTAAGTGCGGTGCTCATGTTTTACTCCATGAAAAAAGCCGCACGGTGGCGGCCTGGTCGGGTTGCTGTTCGGCAGCTGTCATGCTGCCTCTTTCTTCACTTGGACTTCGGCGACCAGATCAACCCACTCACGGGCGGCCTTGGCCAGGTTGGGATACAGCGCGCTGACCACCGGATCGTGGTCAAACGCGGCGCGGAGAAGCTGCTTGCCGACGAAGGCGTGGAACTCGGCCAGCAGCGCTTCGCTGCCGGCGTCGTGCAGGCTTTCCACGAAGCTGTCCGCCAGCTGGGCGCGGCGCTTCTCGTCTTCCAGCAGCAGGTCGGCTTCGGCCTCGATGGCAAGGATCAGGCACTCGTCGCGGCCCTGTGCGGCCAGGTACTGGCCAAGGCTGGCGACGACGGGGCATGGGGTCGTTGCGGTATTCATGGCAATTGCTCCACGGCTTGGGCGATGCCCATCACGACAAAGAAAATGGTCAGCGCCAACAGGCTGCGCACGACCGACATCACTAAGGCCTTCATCACGCACTCACCTTGACTGCTTGGCCGCCACCCTTGACCAAGCGCAGGGCCGGCACCAGGCGAACCACGGGACGGCGGCGATCGCGCATGGCCACTAGGCCGGTGGCTTTCTCTACGGCCTCGATTGCATCCGGGCTGCTGGCGCAGGCGGGGTGCAGAATGATGCGGGCTACAGGCTGACGAGCTGGACAGCTACGCCCCTGATTGCAGTCGCCGGTGCACGGCGGGCACGATTTGAGTGACATAGCTGCCTCCAGAAAAAAGAAGCCCCGCACATGGCGGGGCAAGACACAACATCGAGGAGAAAAGGTTGGCCGCTTACGGCGGCCAGTCGTGCAAGCCGTTGGTTCAGGCCGCTCTCGCCTGTGTCCTACACCGAAACGCACTGCACTTCTTGGGCGATGCGCTTCGGTGTTGGGCCTCGATCTGAAGCCCGGTGCTACGCCATCAACACCCCTACCCTTCCCCTACGTCTTGGCTCCCCGAGCCCTCCCGCTTGCCACCCTCCGCTTCATCGCGCAGCACCGCTGGCCGTATCCGGGTTGTGTGCTGACGGTTGCCGCTCAATCGCAGTCTGCTTGCCTGCAGCGCTGCGCCGGTGAACGGTTCCGTATTCGTGGGTTGTTTAAGATCGTGCACGGTGTTGCTGTGCTGTTAGGCGAATATTAGGCATTGCCTTTCTTTTCGTCAATAGCCAATGACTAACTTTTATGAAAGTCGTTGCCTAACAGGGGCCAACAAAGAGAGGTAAAGGCTTACAGGGTGTTGCGTGGACAACAAAAAACCCGCCGAAGCGGGTTTTTATTGCGGCAAGCATTTCAGGGCTGGGGCTTAAACCCCCGATAAATCCAGCGAATCGTTATGGCTGAGGACCACATCGCGACGATAAAAGCAGTAGCTGCCCACATGTGGGTTGGGTTTCCATAATCCTCGAAGGTGTACTGTGCACCAATCCAAAATGCAATCACAGCAATGGCCGCCCCTACTCTCCTAAACCCACTCGCAGGAAGCGAGGCATGCCTGTAGTAGGCAAGCATTGAGACCAGCGGTAGGACCGACATGCCGGCAAGAAAGTAGAGGTTGCTAGGGTAAGGCATCCGATATGCGACAAACCCACACCCTGCCAGAGATAGCAGCAGCGCAATGACCGATCTGGACCACAAGGGAATTACTCTGATCTTCATTGCAACAAAGTTCAGTGCCATAGCGACCAACAGGCTGAGGAACGTAGCCATCAGCAGGGCGCCAAACACAACACCATTATCATATTCCATGCCTAGCTCACTATCATTAGCTTCATAGGTCATTCATCTTGACGGAGACTCCTGCCATTACTTCCGTGTGCACTGCATCACAACCTTTGCCCCGGACTTCTCTTCAGCTGCAGTGCGCAACATGCCGGCGATTGCACTCTGGCACGCCTCCTCAGATATGGCATCCATTACGAAAGTAGACGCCAAAACTGGGTTGTATGTAACCGCTCTCCATGCAAGCGTCTCAGCGACACTCTGCCTTGAGCACCGAGCAAACGACTTGTACTCCGCATCAACATTCGCAACCATAAAGTTGCAGCCACGCTCACTTGCCATGTCTACCTGCAAGAGTACCGTATCATTCAGCGGGCTAACCATCTGGTAGTACCGCCCGCCACTAAGCCCACCCATGGTCGCGCACCCAGTCATCGCCACGACCACCATCCCTGCCAATACCATCTTTTTCATACCGCTAAACCTCCCCGAGAAATAGCTTCTATCCACCACAAATCGACTCGCAAGGAATCCCGTCCTTGTCACCATCCAGCCGGCCAAGCCCGCACTGCTTCAGGTAGAAGTACGCCTCGTCACAGCTAGTCATCTGGCGGCAAACCGTCTTGCCACTGCAGCTGTACTTGCCACCCTGCTGCTTGTTGGCCGCCTTGATAATCGGATCCTGCGGCACCGCGGCCTTCGCCGTAGCGCCGCCGTGGCGCCACTTGCTCGGTTCGATCGGATTCGGGTCTGTCCACAACCCGGCGCGGTTGGCGCGCGCCTGCTTTTCGGCAGCGAAATAGGACTGCTCACGCGCGTACTGGGTGTAGACCCAAGCCATGCCGGCCTTCACCTGGACGAGATTGGCGTCCACACCGCCCACCGCCACCCGCGCTACGGTGCGGCCGTACTTGTCGGTCGTCTCCGGCTGCAGAGTCACCTGCTTGCCATACACCATCGCTGACAGTGCTTGTTTCGACCGCTCGCCGAACGGTTGATTTTTCTCCGGCGCGTCGATCTGCGCGAGGCGGACCTTGATCTGCTTCTTCTCGGACGTCAGGCAGGTGACCGTGTCGCCGTCGGAAACGCCGACGACCCGGCAGGAAATATCAGCGGCCATGGCAACGTTGGCCGCAAGGAGGGCCATCAGGAAAGGGATCAGCTTCATGGTGGGTGTCTGTGCTGCAAGTGGGAAACCTGCATTATATGACTTTTGCGTAGTGATGTCGGGGCGTAAAAAAACCCGCCGGGGCGGGTTTCTCTATCAGGCCATGATCGGATGGTCGTGATCATTTCCTTGTGCATCATGAACAGAAATTTTCAAACCAAGTGTTTTGAATACTCCTGCCAACGTGTGCAGGGTAGGGTTTCCACCGGGGCTTAGAGCTCGTGAAAGGCTTTCTCGCTTTACACCTGACGTTTTGGCTACCTTGCTGATGCCTTTCGCCTCAACAACAGCGCGAAGGGCAAGAAGAAGCTCATCTTCAGTGTCGCTTTCCTCAAAGGCAGCTTGCAGATACTCGACCATAAACTCATGGTCGCTCGCCAGTTGTTCGCGAAGCCACTCATCATGGCTACGGCTGGTCATGGTTCTCTCCTGGAGTGATAGTCGCGCAAGAAATCAACCGCGCGATCTATGTCTCGGTCTTGGGTGCCTTTGTCTCCGCCACATAGCAGGACAATGATCTTGCTGCCGTCTCGCAAAAAGTAGAGACGATACCCTGGACCAAAGTCTAGTCTTGCTTCGAACACACCTTCTCTCGTGTGCTTGTGATCACCAAGATTTCCCAGCTTGAACCGGTCAATGCGCTGAACGATTCTAGCCATTGTCTTCTTGTCCAGACCCATAAGCCAATTAGCAAATGGGTCTGCGCCGTTTTCTTGAAGGTAGTGTTCGACTGTCAGCATATCACGTGATCTAAAGGTCACAAATTTATAGTTTCAATCGCAACGATTGATTACATTGTTGCCACGCACAACTACAAGCAAGCCATTAACTGGCTTACTTCACAAATTAAAACTCACCGACACCACCAGCCCCACCACATGTAGTGCATCCGGATCCTCCGGCGACACGGTCAGATCCTTGTAGACGTCCTGGTTGTCCGATCGCACCAACACCGACCCGTCCATCTGCGCGAATAGCCGCTTCACGTAGCATTGCGTGCCGCGGCAGATCACGTGCACCTTGCCGTTGGCGATCTCTGACGTGCGGTGCACGATCAGGCTGGCGCCGTCCGGGATCGTCGGCTCCATGCTGTCGCCGGCGGCCACGATCGAGAACAGGCTGTCCGGCTTGAAGCCGTTCTTCATCGCCCAACCGCTGCGGCAGTAGTTCGGCGTGCCCTCAGTGTCGATCTCGAACACGGGCTCACCGCTGCCGGCCGACGCTTTCACCCGGTAGCGCGGGATGGCAAAGACTTCGTGCTGGATGTCATCGTCGGACTCCACGACCACCACGGGGCGCTGTGGGGTGGTGATGGCTGGGCCGAGTGCAGATTGAAAGGAATCGCCGCCACGGCCGATTCCCCAGTGATCTGGACCAACAACGTCCGAGAAGTAGGAAATTAGGCTGTCGATATGCGTCTTGCTGATGCGGCCAGTCTTCAGCCATCCCTGCACTGATGGCGGCTTCACGCCAAAAGCTCGCGCGACGTCAGCTTTACTGACGCCTTTCATTCTGATGGCCTCGGCTAGTGCCTGGCCCAATCGTTCACCGTTATGCATTGGCTAATTATCACTATCACATGCCACATTAGCCAATAGCTTGCATTATTGTTAGCCATTGACTTATAGTGTGGGCATTACAGACATGGAATGCCCGAAATGACTAATTCTGCACTTGACCGTGCCTGGAAAATCGCCGGCAGCAAGGCCGCGCTTGCAAAGCTTGCAGGCGTGAAGCCCCCAGTTATCCAGCAGTGGCTAAAAGGTGAGCGCCCCATCCCGCCGGCGCGATGTGTCCTTATTGAAAAAGGCACTGGTGGCGCCGTAACGCGCCAAGAGCTGCGCCCTGACGACTGGCTGCAGCTGTGGCCAGAGCTGAATAAGGCTGCATGAGTTCAGGCTACACCGTTCTCGATACCGCATCTGCATAACGAAAGGCGTCCACTCATGAGCCAAAACCCCTACAGCCACATCACTGCATCCGCCCAGGCCATCGCCAAGGGCTACCACAACGGTATCGCCGGGCTGGCACTGGCGATGCACAAGAACCCGACGATCTTCGCCAACAAGCTGAACCCGAACTGCGACACCAATCAGCTGACGCTGGAAGAGGCCGCAGAGATCACCGATCGCACGCAGAACCCGGCCATTGCCGACGCACTGGCGGCGCTGGTGGGCCGCGTGACTGTCGCCCTGCCCTGCGGCCAACCTTCCCTGCGCGAGCTGTCCCGCGACTTCTGCCACCTGGCCAAGGAGTGTGGCGACGTCGGCCAGCAGATCAACGAATCCGAGCATCCGGAAAGCGAATGGGGTGAGCAGCTGAGCCCGTCCGAGCGCAAGCGGATCGCCAAGGAGCTGCGTGATCTGCTGTCGGTGACAGCCGGGCTGTTGCAGCAGGTGGAGGGGTGAGCATGGAGATCCGAGAAATTCGTCATGGCCACCTGTTCTGCGGCCTCGGCGGTGGCGCCAAGGGCTTCAACAAGGCGCAGCCGCGTGTCGGTAACCTGCAAGCACGCTTTCGCTGCCTCGGTGGTATCGACGTCGACGCGGCTGCCATCCGCGACTTCGACCGCATCGTCGGTGTGCCAGGTACCGTCATGGACCTGTTTGACCGCTCGCAGTACATCGACTTCCACGGCAAGGAACCGCCAGCAGACTGGAGAGAGGCCACGCCGGCCGACATCCGCCGCGCCATGGGCAATGAAAGCCCGCACATCTGGTTTCTGTCCGCCCCCTGCAAGGGTTTCAGTGGCCTGCTGAATGAATCGCGCAGCAAAACTGCCAAGTACCAGGCGCTGAATCGCCTGACCCTGCGCGGGATCTGGCTCGCCCTAGAGGCCTATGCCGACGATCCGGCCGAGCTGATCGTGTTCGAGAACGTGCCACGCATCGCCAACCGCGGCCGGCACCTGCTGGACCAGATTGGCGGCCTGTTGCGCGCCTACGGCTACGCCGTGGCCGAGACTACACACGACTGCGGCGAGATCGGAGGCTTGGCACAAAGCCGCAAGCGCTTCCTGCTGGTTGCCCGACACATCGAGAAGGTCGCTCCGTTCCTGTACGAACCGGAGAAAAAGCGCCTTGAGGCTGTCGGCACCGTGCTCGGCCGCATGCCGATGCCTGGCGACCTTTCCTGCGGCCCCATGCACCGCGTGCCCTCGCTGCAGTGGAAGACTTGGGTGCGGCTCGCCTTTGTCGAGGCTGGCGGCGACTGGCGCAGCCTGAACCGGCTGGCCGTCGAGGATGGTCAGCTGCGCGATTACCTGCTGGTACCAGAGTACCGATCCGGCTACCTCGGCGTGAACGGCTGGCACGAGCCGGCTGGCACGATTGCCGGCCGCAGCGGCCCTTCCAATGGTGCATTCTCCATCGCTGACCCACGCACCCACATGGCCGAGTACAGCCAGTACGGCGTGTTGCCCTGGTCCAGCCACTCCGGCGCAAGCAGCAGCCAGTCGGCGCCAGGTGGAGGCAAGTATTCGGTCGCCGATCCACGTGCAGAGAAGGTGCGTCACAACAACGTGTTCCGTGTCGTCAGCTTTGACCAAGCCGCTGGCACCGTCACGGGCGGTCACGGCCCGAGCTCAGGCGGACAAGCAGTCGCAGACCCCCGCCCGGGCTGGAATCGTCACGGGGGCAACCTCGCGGTGATGGATTGGGCCGAGCCGTCGAATACGGTGATCGCCGGCGGCAAGGGAGTGCAAGGCGGCTGGCTGTCGGTAGCGGATCCGCGTACCGGACTGAATCGTCGCGAACGCGGCGATCACTACCTGACCGGCGGCCATTACGGCGTACTGGGTTGGGATCAAACAAGCGGTGCGGTTTCGGCTGCCGCCGGCCACGACAACGGCCGCTGGAGCGTAGCCGACCCGCGCATGCCAGAGCCGAACGAGAAGCTGCAGTGCGTTATCCGCTCGCTGGATGGCACTTGGCACCGGCCATTTACCACGCTGGAGCTTGCCGCGCTGCAAAGCCTCATCGAGCCAGAAGAGTACCTGGAGCTGGATGGTCTGAGCGACAGCGACTGGCGTGAGCGCATCGGCAACATGGTGCCACCCGAAGCGGCCACCGCTATTGCCGAGGTGATGGGCACCACCCTGCTGCTGGCCTGGTCTGGCGAAACCTTCGTTCTGTCGGCCACGCCGATCTGGGTGCGGCCGGTGGCAATGGCACTTTCGGTGCAGGGGGCGGCATGAGCAAGAAGACCAACGTCTGGATGCCGCTCTACATCGCCGATTACCTGGCGGATACGACGCGGCTGACCACCGAGCAGCACGGTGCCTACCTGCTGCTGATCATGGACTACTGGCGCAACGGCGCGCTGCCGGACGACGACGGCGCGCTGGCCAACATCACCCGGCTGACCATGCCGCAGTGGAAGAAGCACCGTGCAGTCATGGCTCGGCTGTTCCATATCGAGGCTGGAGAGTGGCGCCACAAGCGGATCGATAGCGAGCTGGTAGCAGCTGCAGCGAATGCTACCAAGCATGAGGAACGAGCCAAGAAAGCAGCTGCTGCACGATGGGGTAAGGATAGCAAAAGCAATGCTCCAAGCAATGCTACAAGCACACCTCAAGCAGAGCTTGATCAATGCCCATCACCATCACCATCACCTTCACCTAAACCCACTACGTCACCTAGCGGTGACTTCGTGGGTGAGCGGCACACGCACAACCCAGATGGCCCGGTTGGCATCCTGGTGCCAGACGATTTCGAGCCCTGCCGCAAAGCTGCAGCCACCGCCAACACCCTTGGCCTGGTACTGACGCTGGAGGTCGAACGCTTCACTGCGCACTACCAGTCCCGCAGCGAGGTACGCCGCGACCTGCAAGCTTGGCAGGCACAGTTTCGCAAGTGGCTGCTGGACCAGCAGCAGTTCAACGCTGACCGCGACAAGGTCACGAACGCCAGGGCGCAGGCTGCTGCCCGCTCTGGCAACACCCGCCAAGATGCCACCGCCGCAGCCTGCGACACGCTGGGCGTTGGCAGCCAGTACCTGACCGGAGGAAAGACCCATGCACAAATCGCCGATTAGCCAGGCCACCGTGGCCAACATCTTCCGCGTTCTGCGCGGCCGCTTCGGCACTGCCTTCGTGGACAAATTCCGCAGCGGTGTCCGCGTCGAAGATGGCCCGTTCGCAGGCAAGGACGCCGGCCTGCTGGAGACCATGGACGTGTGGGCCAATGAGCTGGCCGGTCTGTCGATGGCTGACATCGAGCACGGCCTGTCGATCAAGTTCAAGTTCCCGCCCAGCTGTGACGAGTTCGTCCAGGCCTGCGTGCAGCGCGACTACTCCGCCCAAGCACACAACACCGTGCCCGCCCTGCCGCCGGTAGCCATCACCGAGCTTGACCGCCAAGCAGCCAGGAAGCACATGGCCACGGTCACCAGCACCGTGCGCAGCATGAGCTTCCCGCAAGGCAACGCCAAGCGCGTGGACTGGGCGGAACGGATCGCCCGTGATGTGGCCGCCGGCAACTACACCGGCGGCGCCTACGGTGCCCGCATGGCGGCAGAAGCGCTGTTGGATGCGCGCAAGCCGATTCCGGCCTCGCTGGTGAAATTCCTGCCGAATCCGAACAAGCAAGACAGCTCGGAGGCCGCATGAGTAACGTCGTGAAATTCAAGGTGCCGGGTACGCCGGTCGGCAAGGGCCGGCCACGTGTATCCACCCGCGGTGGCAAGTTCGCCCGCATGTACACGCCGGAGAAAACCGCCAGCTACGAGAACCTGGTCGCGCTGGCTGCGCAGGAAGCCATGGTTGGCCGCAACCTGATCGACGGCCCTGTCGACGTGGAGCTGGTGATCCTGCTGCCGGTACCGGCCAGCTGGTCCAAAAAGAAGCAGGCAGCAGCCCTGCAAGGCCAGGTATACCCGACCAAGAAGCCGGACATCGACAACGTCGAGAAGGCGATCTTCGACGCGATCAACGGCGTGGTATGGCACGACGACGTGCAGGTCTGCGACGTCAGCAAGCGCAAGCGCTACGCTGAGGTGCCGGGTGTACACGTGGTGGTGAAGCCAATTGAAGGCGCGCTGTTCGCGGCCTGATCAGACGACAAGGGGGATGATCATGATTGAACCTGCAGCAGCCCTGCAGCACTGGGCAAAATGGGCGGTCGATACCGGCAACTGGCGCCAGACCTGCGCCGGCATCGAGAAGCACTACGCCAACAACCCGGAGCGCTATGTGCATGCCGACGATGCCGAAAAGCGCTTCCGCTTCAAATACGACCAGCGTACTGGCGAACTGGTGGAACGGCTGGTGAACACCTTGCCCGATCAGGAAAAGCTGGTGCTGCGCGCGCGCCATGTGCACTTCCCGCATCTGGCTGACGATATCGTCGCCCGCCGACTTGCCATGTCCGCCCGAGCGTTCGACACCACCCTGCTGGCGGCCACCGTTCGCTTCGGCCGGATCTGGCGCGAGTCGCACCGGGTGGCAGCATGAAGCGGCCCCGCGGACACGGGCTGGCGCGGAAGCTGGCCGATGTACTGGCGGATGCGCCGCGTCCGATGCTGCTGGGTGAGCTGGAAGCGGCGCTGGATTTCGAGCACCAGCCGGCCGAGATCATGAGCGTGCTGGTGAAGCTGCGGCGGGCTGGGAAGGTGACGACCAACCTTCAGGAGCGCGAGGGGCCAGGACGAAGAGTTGCCAGAGCGTACCACCTGACCCAAAATGCGCTTCAAATCTGAAACGCATAGGAGAAGAATTATGGATGAAGTACGCAAGCGCCTCGGTCTGAAAGAATCTGACCAGATCAAGCAAGTCTCGCGCCGCGATAAAGGCCATCTTGGGCAGACCGAGGAGTGTACCTACGACATCCTCTCCGAAACGGGTGAGCTGATTTGTAAGGCCCGCGTTGAAGAGCATCAGCCAGTAGGGAAACTTCGTGCAAAGCCAACATTTTCCTTGGTACGGCTGAATAAGGATGGCGGCTCACCTGAGCATCTTGGCAGCTGGCAGAACGGCTAAATTCGGCATATATGCCAACGCACCCCATGACATCCAGTAAAACCAAGGGTGTGCTATCTTGACGTCGTGGTGGTCGAGCTATGCCCACCGGAAACTCAGCCCACCCCGCCATGATGCGGGGTGTTTTTTTGCGACACCACATGAGGCTTTGAACGTGCTCATGTGCCGAACCAGCCCCGCCAGAGAGCGGGGCTTTTTGCTTTCTGCTGGGTTGGCCAGCAGGCCGTGAAACCTGACTGGTTTTCCAAGGCACCACTTCACGCCGAGGAGGCGAAAGCCTCATGGCACTGACCGCAAAGCAATCTCGATTCGTTGACGAGTACCTGATCGATCTGAACGCTACGCAGGCGGCGCTGAGAGCCGGCTACAGCAAGCGAACAGCCGGCCAAATTGGTGACGAGAACCTTAAAAAACCTGAAATCCAGAAGGCTATCCAGCAGCGCATGCAGGAGCGCCAGGCACGGACACAGATCAGCGCCGACATGGTGCTCAGGCGCTGGTGGGAGATTGCCACGGCTGACCCGAACGAGCTTGTGTCGTATCGGCGCGTCTGCTGCCGGCATTGCTTTGGGGTTGGCCACAAGTACCAGTGGGCGGATGAGCTGGAATATCAGCGAGCCGCCCAGCAGGCCGAGAAGGATGCCGCCGAGGCAGATCGCCACGCCGTACCGCCGAGTGATGAAGGTGGTTACGGCTTCGACAGAACCCTGCGACCCCACCCGAAATGTCCGGAGTGCAAAGGCGAAGGCCACGGCGAGGTGTTTGTGAACGACACCCGAGACCTGCCAGCAGCAGCCAGGCCGCTCTATGCCGGCGTGAAGGTCACCAAGGATGGGCTGGAAGTGAAGCTGCAGGACCAGGGCAAGGCACTGGAGAACGTGGCGCGGCATCTGGGCATGTTCAACGACAAAAAAACGCTGCTTGGCCCTGACGGCGGCCCAATACAGATGGTTGGCCGCATTGAGCTGGTGAGTATGGATGACGACGGCGAGGATTAAGCTACCCAAGAAGCTGATACCGGTCTTTTCCGGACAGGCTGACGTTCGTGGCGCTTACGGCGGCCGCGGCTCAGCCAAGACACGCAGCTTCGCCAAGATGGCCGCCGTGCGCGGCTACATGTACGGGATGAGCGGCGTCAGCGGCATTCTCCTGTGTGCCCGGCAGTTCATGAACTCGCTGGAGGACTCCTCGCTTGAGGAGGTCAAGCGCGCCATCGAAGATGAGCCGTTTCTGCGCTCGTATTACGAGATCGGCGACAAATACATCCGCAGCAAGGATGGCCGCATCGCGTTTGCCTTTGCCGGTCTGGATCGCAACATCGCGTCCATCAAGTCGAAAGGCCGCCTGCTGCTGTGCTGGGTGGACGAGGCCGAGCCGGTCACCGACGAAGCGTGGTCGACGCTGATCCCGACCCTGCGCGAGGAAGGCGAGGACTGGAACGCCGAGCTGTGGGTGACGTGGAACCCCAAGCGCAAGAATGCTCCGGTTGACCGACGCTTCCGTTTCTCCACTGACCCGTTGGTCAAAGTGGTACAGCTGAACTGGAAGGACAACCCGAAGTTTCCCGAGAAGCTGGAGCGTGAGCGCCAGCGTGATCTGCAGGAGCGGCCAGACCAGTACGGCCATATCTGGGAGGGTGAATACGTGCAAGCCGTCGAGGGCGCCTACTACGCCGCCAGTCTGCTGCTGGCCCGCGAGCAAGGCCGTATCGGCCGTGTTGCCGCTGACCCGCTGATGACCATCCGCGTGTTCTGCGACATCGGCGGTACCGGAGCCCGCGCCGACGCCTTCACCATGTGGGTGGCGCAGTTCATCGGCAAGGAAATCCGCATCCTGGACTACTACGAGGCTGTCGGCCAGCCGCTGGCCTCGCACCTAGTGTGGATGCGCAGTCGTGGTTATACGCCGGACAGAGCGCAGATCTGGTTGCCACACGACGGGGACACGCAGGATAAGGTGTTCGACGTCTCGTACAACAGCGCCCTCACCTCCGCCGGCTACACGGTGACGGTGGTGCCCAATCAAGGCAAGGGCGCGGCCAAGGCTCGTATCGAGGCTGGCCGCCGGCTGTTTCCGTCCATGTGGTTCAACGAGCCAACGACGGAGGCCGGTATCAGCGCACTGGGCTGGTACCACGAGAAGCGGGACGAGGCGCGCGGCATTGGCCTTGGCCCTGAGCATGACTGGGCCAGTCATGGCGCTGACGCCTTCGGGCTGATGTGTGTAGCTTATGAAGAGCCAAGAACCTCTGTTGATGACAGCGAAGACGCCTATAACGGCGCCGGCGGGTGGATGGGATGATGGAAAAAGATAATGACGTGGTTTCGCGCTGCAAAAAAGCGCTAGAAAAGTCGGTGGAGTCGGACAGCCACAACCGTGATGCCTGGCTGGAGAACCTTACCTTCGCCCGCCTTTCCGAACAGTGGCCGGAACAGATCAAGAAAGAGCGTGAGCTTGAGCGCCGCCCTTGCCTGACCATCAACAAGCTGCCGGCCTTCATTCGTCAGGTGGTGAATGACTGCCGGCAGAATCGCCCTTCCATCAAGGTGCATCCGGTAGATGATCGCGCCGACGTGGATACCGCCGAGGTGATCAACGGCATCATCCGGCACATTGAGCAGTCCAGCGATGCCGACGTGGCCTACGACACCGCCGTCGATCTGTCGGCCAGCTGCGGCTATGGCTACATCCGCGTGGATGTGGACTATGCCTATGACGACACCTTTGACATGGACATCAAGATCGATGCCGTGGTGAACCCCCTGCTTGTTCATCGTGACCACAGCTCCAGCAAGCACGACTCCAGCGACTGGAGCTATTGCATTATCGAGTCATGGATGAGCAAGGAGGAGTTCGAGCGCAAATATCCAGGTAAAGCGGAGCGCAGTTTCGAAGGCCTCAGCAGCGACTGGTACAACACCGACGATGGTGTGATGGTGTGCGAATACTGGGAGCGGAAGGAAGAGGCTAAAACCGTGCTGATGCTGAGCGATCAGCAGGTGCTGGACGAGGACGCTTACCTGTCCAACCTAGAGTTTTTCGAAGCATCCGGCCTTGCCATCGTTGATGAGAGAACGGTTCGCAGCTTTAAGGTGGTGCAGTACATCATCGGTGCTGATGAAGTGCTGGAAACCAACCCGTGGGCGGGTCGCTATATCCCCATCGTGCCGGTGTATGGCGAAGAGGTAAACAAAGAAGGTAAGCGCTACTTCCGCGCCCTAATCGAGGATGCCAAAGACCCGCAGCGCATGTACAACTACTGGCGCACGGCGATGACCGAGACGGTGGCGCTTGCTCCGAAGGCACCATTCATTGGCCCCAAGGGCGCATTCGAAAGCGACAAGGGGAAATGGGCGTCCGCGAACACCAAGAACCACGCCTACATCGGATACGACGGTGGTATCGCACCACAGCGACAACCGCCGCCATCACCCGACGCCGCGGCTATGCAGTTGGCCGCAACTGCCAGCGAGGACATGAAAGCGGTAATGGGGCTATACGACGCCAGTCTGGGCGCCCGTTCGAATGAAACCAGTGGACGCGCCATCATGGCCCGTCAGCGTGAGGGCGACACCTCCACCTTCCATATCATCGACAACCTGACCCGGGCGATTCGCCACGTCGGCCGCATCGTGCTGGACCTGATTCCCCATGTGTACACCCGGCCGCGCATCGTGCGCATCATTGGAGCAGACCAGCAGCCAAAGTCAGTGCCAGTGAATCAGCAAGTGCCGGACAAGCAGGCAGATGGCGGCATGCGGGTATACGACCTGACCAAGGGCAAATACGACCTGACCGTAACGGTTGGCCCGAGCTTCAACAGCAAGCGCGAGGAAGCCGCCACGCAGATGATCGAGTTTGTGCGCGCCTACCCTGCGGCTGCACCAGTGCTGGGGGACCTGCTGGCCAAGAATCTGGATTGGCCGGAAGCGCAGGAGATTGCCAAGCGACTGCAGGCACTATTGCCGCCGCCAGTACAAGGCCAGAATCCGCAGCTCACACAGATGCAACAGGCCATCCAGGTTTTGCAGAGCAAGCTGCAACAGGCTGAGCAGGACAAGTCGATGGAGGCACGGAAGCTGGACATCGACGCCTACAACGCTGAAACAAACCGGCTCAAAGCGATGGGCGGCGCAATGACACCGGAAATGGTGCAAGGACTGATCATCCAGACCATGCAGCAATTGATGGCCTCGCCGGACGTTTTGCCACCGCAGCAACCGGCACCTGCTCCACAGATGCCACCGCAGGCACCGCCGCCTGCCGGCATGCCGCCACCACAGCCGCCGCAAGGCGGTTTTTTCATGCAGCCACCCAGCCCGTCCGTGTGACGGGTTCTCTTTTTCAAGGACTGACACATGGACGAAATGACCAATCCCGACGAGGAAGTCATCGATCAAGCTGCCGGCGCAGCCGACGACGGCCAAGCAGGCGACAGCTTCGACAGCGGCGAAGTCGAAAACAATGCCGATGATGGCGAAGGCCAGACCGGCGAAGAAGGTGCCGAGGGCGCGGAGGTCGATACCGAGGAAGTCGAGATCGACGGCAAGCGCTATGCCGTGCCAAAGGAGCTGAAAGACAAGATCCTGATGCACGGCGACTACACCCGGAAGACGCAGGAAGTTGCAGAGCAGCGTCGCGTACTGGAACAGGAGGCTCAAGAGTTCGGCCATCGCCAGGAACGCATCATGTCTCACATGCAGGAGCATGCGCAGCTGATTGCCATTTCTGAGCAACTGGCACAGTACGACCAGATCAACTGGCAGGCACTGAACCAGGAAGACCCGCAGCAGGCACAGGCGCTGTTTTTCCAGCGCCAGCAGCTGCAAGAAGCTCAGCAACAGCTGGGTGCAAGACTCTCACAAGCAGAACAGCAGTTTGCCCTCGAAAAGCAGCAGGAAACTGCCAAGCGAATCGAACAAGGTCGCGCGGTTCTGGCGAAAGAGATTCCAGGCTGGAACCCGGAAATGGCCGGGAAAGTTCGCAGCTTTGGCGTGCAAGTGTTTGGCAGCGAAGAGGCAATGAGCAAGAGCCTCGATCTGGCAGACCCGCGCAACATCAAGATGCTGCACCTGGCGCGCATCGGCTTTGAGGCCCAGCAGAAGGCTACCCAGAAGCCAAAGCCCGCCCCCGCCAAACCGGTAACCAAGGTGTCGTCTGGCTCCAATGCGGTACAGAAACCGCCCGAGAAGATGACCGATGCCGAGTGGTATCGCTGGCGTCAAAGCCAGAAAAAATCGTAAACCAATGCCCGCCTTTATGGCGGGCTCTTTCGTTTGGAGAACCTGAAATATGGGCAACACTGTACTGACTCACCAGATGATCGCTCGCGAAGCCGCCGCCATGCTGATGGAGGCTTCTCCGTTCATCGGCAATATCAACCGTGGCCGCGAGGAAGACTTCGGCAGCAACACCCGCGGCTACAAGGCTGGCGACACCGTGAAGGTGCGCATCCCGCCGGCCAGCAAGGTGTTTGACGGCGCCACCTTCGCCGGTGGCGGCAACGCCCCGGATCAGACCGAAACCTACATCAACCTGACCGTCGACACGCAGAAGCACGTGCCGCTGACCTTCACCACCAAGGAAAAGGTACTGAACCTCACTGAGTTCAAGGACCGTTTCCTGCGCCCCGCCATGGAAACACTGGCCTCGGTGGTGAGTGCCGACCTGATGGCCAAAGCATATCTCGGCATCCCGAACCTGGTTGGTACTGCCGGCAGCTTGCCGACCACCATGAAAACCTTCGGCCAGGCGCGTGCCAGCCTGGAGCGTTACCTAGCGCCAACCGACGGCAACCGTACCGCGATCATCTCCAGCGACGTCAACACCGAGATGGTAGATAGCTCCAAGGCGCTGTTCAATCCGAACAAGCGTATCGCAGACCAGTACACCACCGGCGTTCTGGGTGATGCCCAAGGCCTGCACTTCTTCGAGTCGCAGTCCCTGCCGACCCACACCAACGGCAGCAAGGTGGCCGGCGTAACCATCAACGGTGCCAGCCAATCTGGTAACACGCTCAACATCGGCGGGCTGACTGGTGGCGACACCATCAAGAAGGGTTCGGTATTCACCATCGCCGGTGTGTATGCGATGAACCCGCTGTCCGGCGTGGCTTACCCGCAGCTGCGTCAGTTCGTCGTAACGGCAGATTTCACCGCCGCCGGCACCACTGGTTCGATCAGCATCTTCCCGGCCATTGGCGCGGTTGCACCGGGCGCCACGGTGTCGGCCACTCCTGCAAACGGTGCTGCACTGACTTTTGTGGGTGCTGCCAGCACTGGCTACCGCCAGGATCTGGTGTTCCAGAAGGACGCCTTCGCCGCAGCCTTCGTACCGCTGCCGGTGATTGCCTCCTGCGAGGGCTACACCGCCCGCGCCGGCGACATGTCGGTACGTGTGATGACCTTCGGCGACGGCAAGTCCGACCAGGAGCATACCCGCATCGACGTTATGTACGGCTTTGCCACTGTTCGTGGTGACCACGCCGTGCGCGTCACCGAGTAACCAACCTGCCCCGCTTCGGCGGGGCAGCCCACTTCAGGAGACTGACATGTCCGAAGTCCAGGAATACCCGAAGGCTCTCTACAAAGGCGACGAGTTCAAGATCGTGCCCGACAAGGCCGCCGAATCGAACGCCCGTAAGGATGGCTTCAAGGGTTATCACGAGCAGGAAGCCGAACAGTCCGGCGGCAAGACGCAGGCGCGCGGTAGCCGCAAGCCTGACGACAAGCAGGAACAGTCCGGCGGCCAGGTAGCTGGCGCCGGTGAACAACAGCAACCTGGACAGGGTGAATAACCATGAGCGTGTCGACGTATGGCGAGCTGAGCAACCTGATCGTCCAGCGCTTGGCACGTTCGGTTGCCCCTGAACGCATTGCCGAGTTTGTGCTGCTGGCCGAGGTGCTGCTGAACCGGAAGCTACGCCTATCCGGTATGCAGGCAGTAGCACCGCTGGTCATTGCTGCCAACGCCAACACAGCGGCGGTGCCGACTGGCTTTCTTGCGGCCCAACGTCTGACACTGGAAGACGGCAGTGAAGTGCAGCCGGTTTCTCTGGACGCCATGACTTTCCGGACGCTGACCGGGCAGCCGGCAACATTCACGGTTACTGGCGATGTGGGCTTTCAGTTCGACATCAAGGCCAACCGCGATTACACCGGCACCCTGCGCTATTACAAGCGCCAGTCTCTGGATACTGCGAACAGCGCCAGTACCAACTGGCTACTGGTTAATGGCCCAGATTGCTACCTATACGCGGCACTGGTTTCGGCGAACGACGCTTTCAAAAACCCATCTGGTGTGGCAACAGCCACGGACTTTCTGGATGCGGCCGTTCGCAGCCTGGAAGAATCCGACAAGAAACAACGCAACGAGAGTAACGATGTGCTGGGCTGCGATGTGGCCCTGTGCGGTTTGCAAGGCTCATTCTTTGGTGGCTGACATGCTGGTACCGCTCAACAACTTCGCGCCAGACCTTGATCCGACCACGCCAGGCATCATGGTGGACTGCGACAACCTGCTGCCGACGCTCAAGGGCTACCGCGCGGCGCCGTCGCCGGTCAGTTTGGGCATGCCGGCGCTGACTGCCGCCTGCCGCGGCCTGATCGTTGTGCGCAAGCTGGACAACACCTGGCGCATTTTCGCCGGCACGGGTGCGGCGCTGTATGAGGCAACCGGCAACACCTGGACCGATCGCTCCAAGGTCGGCGGCTACAGCAACCCCGCCGAATCGCGCTGGCGCTTCGCTCAGTTCGGCAACGTCACGCTTGCGGCCAACCGCTCTGACCCGATGCAGCAGGCGCTGGACGCTGGCTTTGATGACGTGTCGACGGCACCAACAGCAGCGATCATCGAGACGGTGGCCGGCTTCGTGATGGCATTCGACACCGTGGATGGCACCTACGGTGACCGGCCGGATGGCTGGTGGTGCTCTGCCCTGCGCAATCAGGCTGACTGGACGCCGGCCATTGCTACCCAAGCCGCCAACGGTCGGTTGCTGGACACGCCCGGGCCGGTGCGTGCCGGCCGGCGCCTTGGCGCCGATATTGTCGCCTACAAGGAGCGCTCCATGTACCTGGGGCGCTATGTCGGCCCGCCGGTAATCTGGACCTGGACGCTGATCCCGGGTGAGATCGGCGCACTGTCGCAAGAAGCGGTGATCGATATCGGCACGGCGCACGTTTTTCTTGGCGCCGACGACTTCTACCTCTTCGACGGCACGCGGCCAACGCCGATTGGCGCATCGCTGCGCGAGTGGTTCTTCGCCGATCTGGATCCGGCCTATCAGTACCGCGTGCAGTCTCTGCACGACCGCACCAACGCCCTGGCGTACTGGTTCTACCCCACCGTCGGCAGTGACGGGGCGCTCACCAAGTGGGTGGCGTACCACTACAAGGCAAACAAGTGGGGGTGCGGCTCTCTCGCGATCGAGGCGGCCAGCGAGTACCTGAACGGTGCCATCACCTTCGATTCCCTGGGCGACCTGTTTGCCACCTACGACGACATCCCACCCATCGCCTACGACTCTCCGTACTGGACGGAGTCATCGGCACTGATGTCGGTGGTCAACAGCAGCCATGCCCTGCAGTCACTAGAGGGCACCGCCGGTACCGCCACGTTAACGACCGGCGATCTTGGTGATGACGAGGTGTTCACCACGCTGACCAGGGTGAGGCCGCGCTTTATCACCGCTCCGGCCAGTGCAGAGCTGGATCACTTGGTGCATGACACGCTGGATGCGGCACCGACCCAGGTTGAGAGCTCTGCACTGAACGGCGGCAAGTTTGACGCGCTGTGGTCTGCCCGCTGGCACCGGCTGCAAATCACCACCTCTGGCGACATGGAAATCATGGCGCTGGCGGCACAGTTCCAGGAGGACGGCAGCGAATGAACCAGCTACCTGAGCGGCCAATGCTGCCGCAGACCACAGACCAGAAGTGGCCGGAACGGCTGACCTTCCAGTTGACGATGCTGCTGGCTGACATCAACCGCTCCGTCAACCGGTTAACCGGCGGTCGCATGGTGGCGGTGCTGGCACTGGATGCGGCGCCGACGGCTGGGCTGTGGGGGATTGGCGACGAGGTGCGCAACAGCAACCCGCAGGAGTTGGGCACACCCGGCAGCAAATACATCCTGCGTGGCTGGATCTGCACCGCCGCGGGTGAGCCAGGCACCTGGAAAGAACAACGAACTTTGACAGGTAACTGAACATGGCGACGAACAGTAGCTTTCTGACTGGCAATTACCAGGCCGCCAGCGCGCCCAATACCGTTGGCTGGGGTGCAGCGCCCACCGACATCAAGAACCTGCCCAATGCCCTGATGCAACAGGGCTGGAACATGGCGTCGCAACCCTATCAGCAATACGGTGGCGACCGTCTGGCCAACTTCTCCGGCGAGCAGAACAAGGCCATGGACATGATCACCAATCGCGCGACGAATGGTGATCCGACGATGCAGGCCGGCGCCGGGATGGTGCAGAACACGCTGAACGGCCAGTACATGAGCCCGGACAGCAACCCGTGGCTGAAAGGCACCTACGACGCCATGGCCGGCCGCATGTCTGACGCCTACGCCCGCGGCACAGGCGCCCAGACCATGGCGCAATTCAACAACGCCGGCGCCTACGGCGGCAGCGCCATGCAGGAGGTGCAGCAGGCCAACAATACTGCCTTCGCCGACTCGCTGGGCCAGCTGGCCAACCAGGTGTATGGCGACAACTACCAGCAGGAACGTGGCCGCCAGCTGCAGGCCGGCCTGATGGCGCCGACCTACGGCAATCAGGCCTACACCGACGCCGCGGCACTGCAAGGCGTTGGCGCGGCCAAGCAGGCGCAGGATCAGTCCAAGCTCGACATGAACTACAGCGACTGGCAGAACGCCAAAAACTGGGGTTACACCGGCTACGACATGTTGAGCGGCATGCTCGGCAGTTCCAGCAATGCACAGCAGCTGGCGCAGAACGCCGACCAGTTCAACCGACAGAACAGCGGCGGCAGCAATGCGGCCAACTGGATCGGCGGTGGCCTGGGGTTGCTTGGCACGCTGGGCAACACCAACGTCGGTGGTTCGTCGTTGCTTGATCATGCATGGAGTGGCCTCTCCAGCCTTTGGGAGTAAGCGATGAAAAAGACAGCCAAACAGCTGGCCGCCGCCGGCCGGGGTGGCGACACACGCCTTGCCCACCTGACGCCTGGCGAGGTAGTTGTACCTCGGAAGATCGCCCCGCTGGCACTGGGGCTATTGAGTGAAGCCGGCATTAATCCGGAGCGTTACCAAGTTGGCCGCAAGGCCAACTCGCGCAACCCGGCAACAGGCTTGCTGGAATTCCGCTACGACGACGGCAGCTCACCGGAAAGCGATGATGCCGGCGACACTGCGGACGATGCTGGATCGCAGAACAGTCAAAGCGACATCGATGCTGCCAAATCCATGATGGACACCAACAATGCCCAGCTCGGCTACGCCAAGGGTGTCGGCGAAATCTCGCCCGGCACGCTCGGCCGCATGCGTGACAACATGCGCGAATCCGGGTACCGCGGTACCGGCATCAGCGACACCATGGGCAAGATGGGTGTCGGCTACTTCGACCGAGCCAAGCAGCTCGGCTATGGCACGGCGCTGGGTTCTGCCGGCGCCAGCGCGCTGAACAAGCTCGGTGCGCTCGGTGCCGGCATGCTGATGGGACCTGGCGGCGCCATCCTCGGCGGCACACTCGGCACCGCGCTCACCGCCGACAACATGAACCAGTGGGGCGAGCAGTTTGCCCGTAGCGTGGTCGGCGGCATCGCCGGGCCGATGGGTAGTGCGCTGGCCGGGTCGCAGTTGGCTCCGCTTGGCAGCATGGCTGCGCAGAAGCTGGCCAGCAAGGCTATGGATTACGCCATGGCAAACCAAACGCCCGGTGTGCCAGGCGGTCGGCCTGCGGCCACGCAAGCTGACGGCCGCCAAGGCGGTATCGCCGGTCTGCTGGATGCTGATAGCTACCAGTCCGCGCCGGCCACGGCCATGGCGGCCAATGCTGGCTACAGCTACACGCCCGGCGCAGTGACTAGAGCGGCGTGGGATCCGGTGCAATGGGGTAACCAGTACGACCCACTGAGGGGGTGATATGAACCTGATGGAATTGAACGACTACTTCCGCCGCGATGCGGGGAAGTCGCCCCTGATGGGCTTGCTGGACGACTCCGGTTACAGCCTGGCACAGCCAGAGGTTGGCCGCACTCTGGAACCCGCGGCACCAAACTTCGATTTCTCGCCGAACGAGAAGCAGAACAAGCAGGCGTTGTTCTCGTCGCTGGCCAACATGGGCGCCGCGATGCTGGCCAACAACCGCGGCAACTTCGGTCAGTCGCTTGGCCACGGCCTCGCCGCGCAGCAGCAGGGCTACCGTGGCGCGCTTGATCGTGCATCGGACGAGAACGTGCAGCAGTTCAGGACCGGCATGCTCAAAGATGACTGGCAGGCCAAGCAGCAGGAGCGCCAGCGCCAGGCGGCACTGCGCCGCGGCCTGTCTGAGCTGCCACAGGGTGCGGACTACTGGAGGAACGCTGCCGAGCTGTACGCCAGCGCCGGCGACATGGAAACCGCCCTCAAGCTGCAAGAATACGGTTCCGGCGGCAAGCCGACTGACGCCCAGAAGAACTTCCAGTTCCTGATCGACAACGGCGTCGACCGGAAGCAGGCGATGCAGGTGTTCACGCCGTTCGCACCGACACCGATGCAGTACTTCCCCGGTAGTGACTACAAACCGGCTGTCGTGTTCAACCCGGGGAATGGGCAGTTCACTGCCACAGAGGCGCCGCCAGCGGCAGAGGCACCTGATCCGCTGGCGCCATGGAGCAACCTGCCACCGCAAAAGGCGGACGCCATGAAGCCGCGGGTGTACGAGCAGGCGAACAAGCAGCTGGAAGAGCTGCGCAACCAAGTTGCCCAAGGCCGCACCACCATGACAGACCTGAACCGCTTTGGCCAACTCAACCAGGAGCAGGCCACTGGCGGACTGCTGGACAAGGGGCTGCCGGACTGGATGACAACCGATGACCAGAAGCAGGAAATGCTGGCCATTCAGTCACGCCTCGCACCACAAGTGCGGCCGGCCGGCTCCGGCTCGACGTCAGATCGCGACCTGCAGCTGTACCTGCAGTCACTGCCCGGCATCGACAAATCCGGGAACGTAAACAAGTCCATCCGTGAGCAGTTCGGCAAAACCCTCAGCGCGGCCGAGAAAAAGCTCGCCGCCGCCGAGCAGTACCTTGCCGAGCGTGGCCACCTGAACGGCTTCGATCAGTTCTACGCAGGGCAAGGCAAGGCACCGGCTGCCGGCGGTCAGCCTACACGACAGGCAGGAGCGTCGATTCCACCATCCGCCGTCGACTACCTGCGTCGCAACATCAAGCTGAACCCTCGCCTGGCACAGCAGTTTGACGCCAAGTACGGCCAAGGCGCGGCCGCATCAATTATGGGGCGCTGACATGAAAAGCTTCAGAGACCCCGGCTATGACCAGCTGGAGCAAAACCTCGCGCCGGACATGGCGGGGTTCTTGCGCACCATTCGTGTTAACGGTGAGCGCAGCAACGCGGATCAAGTCAGCTCCGCCGGCGCGCGATCGGTTTACCAGATCATCCCGGAAACCCGGGCACGCATCATCAAGCAGGCCGGCTTCGACCCGTGGGCATCGCCACAGAATGCCGTGCGCGGTGCCGCCATTGTGGCCAAGGATGCGATGCGCTGGGCAAAGGGCGATCCGGTGCGCGCGGCCGGCTACTACCACGCCGGCGGCAACACCGCCCAGTGGGGGCCAAAGACGGCTGCGTACATGCAGCGCACAGGGGGCAACATGAATCCGTTCGACCAGTTCGACACCAAGCAGACGCCGGTGGCCAACCCGTTCGACCGCTTCGACGGCACAGATCAGAAGCCAGCACGCAAGCCGATGCGGATCATCGACAACGCGAAGCCGGACAAGAACCTGCTGGACGAATACAGCCTGCCGGAACGCGCCATTATTGGCGCCGGCAAGGCCGCAACCGACTTCCTGCACGGTATCGGAATCGGTGACTCGCTGGGGCTGGTGCGCGGCGACGAGAAGGCGGACAAGCAGCTGATGAGCGATCCTGCCGCAATCACCGGCAACATGCTGGGGCAAGCCGGCATCATGTACACCGGCGGCAAGGCGTTGCAGACGCTGGGCACCGGTGCGCAGTTGCTGACCAAGGGGCGCGACCTGACCAAGGTTGGCCAGCTGGTACAAAAAGGTGGCCAGCTGCTGCAGAAAGGCGGCAACGCCGTGATCAACCCCAGCACCTACAAACAGGCAGCGCTGGTCGGCGGTGGCTACGGCTTGGTGTCGCAACCGGGCGGTATTGACCAACGCCTGATCAACGCCGCGGCGGGCGCCGCCGGCGGCACTGCGGGGCTGGCTTTTGGCCGTGGCCTCGGTAACGTTGGCCGCAAAGTGAAAGGCGCCTTCACGCCGTCGCAGCAGGTTGAGACCACCCTCACCACCCAGCTGCAGGCCAAGGGCATCGACTTCAACGCCCTGCCCCGTGCCATCCAGCAGCAGCTGGTGAAGGCCGGCAAGCAGTCGCGAGACCTCGGCAACCTGGATACCGAGCAGCTGGCACGGCTGGCCGACTTCGAAAAGCTGGGCATCAAGCCGACCCGCGGCTGGCTGACCCGTGATGCCAAGGACTGGTGGACGGAGAACAACCTGAACACCGTCGACAGCCAGCTGGCCGCCCGCTACAAGGACGCCAACCAGGCGCTGCTGGAAGGGGTGCGGGATGGCACCAGCCAGGCTACAGACTACGACCTCGGCAACCGGCTGCAGGACACCTTATCCGGCTACGATGCCATGCTGAAAAGCAACGTGGATCAGCTGTACGGTGCCGCGCGCAACGCTGCCGGTCGTGACCTGCCGCTGGACCCGCACCGCTTCGTGAACGATGCCACCATCGAGCTGGACCAGCAGATGCTGGGCAGCAAGCTGCCGGCGGATACGCTTAACTGGTTCCAGAAGGCCACCAGCGGCAAGGAGCCGTTCGACATGGGCACCGCGCTGCAGCGACTGCAGGCGATCAATGGCCGGCTGTCCAGCACCAGCGACATGGCCGAGGCCAAGGCGCTCGGCATCGTGAAGAAGCACCTGACCGATGCCATCGACGGCTACGGCGGCACCGGTACCGGCAACCTGCCGCGCGTCGGCGGTGATCAGCAGCAGGAACTGGCCGCCGCCTTCCGTCAGGCACGCACGGCCGCGGCGGATCGCTTCCGCTTTCAGGAATCGAACCCGCTGGTGGATCAGGTATTGAAGGGGAAATTCACGCCAGAGAAGCTGCCAGACATGCTGGGCAGCATGAAGGTGGATGACCTGAAAGGGCTGGCCGCACTGGAGTATCAGCGCGGCATGCCGCTGCTGTCGACGCTGCGGGACGCGGCCAAGGTGTATGTGCGGGATGCCGCAACTCTGCAGGCGGAAACCGGCGGCAGCTTTACGGTGGCCGGCCTGCGTCGTGCGCTGGATCGCATCGGGCCGGAGAAAGGCAAGATCCTGTTCGGCGCCGATGGGTGGGATCAATATCACCGGATACTCACCGCCGCCGGCAACATCCACAACGCGCCAATCAAGCCGGCAGGGTCCAGCACGGCGCCGAACATGCTACGTCTGCTGTCGCAAACGCCCATCCCTGGCATGCCCTGGATGATCAACGCGACAACGACGGCCGTCAGCAAGGCAAACCAGATGGCCAACGTTGGCCGCGCGCTGAATCCGACGATTCAGCTGCCACCGGTAGCCGGCCAGCTGTCCAGCCGGTTGCCCCTGCTATCGGTGCCCGGCCTGCTGACACTGGAGGAGGCGCAGCGCTGATCAGTCCTCGTCTGCCCTGCTCCACAGCACCCAGCGGCGGATCCGGCTACCGCGCGGCAAGTGTCGCTTGGCCAGCTGGATCAGCCACTGTTCGAAAGACACGATCAGCCACAGGAAGAAGCCAGCGCCAGCAAAGCCGATGGCCTTCTGCATGAAGTTTTCCATTTAACTCCTCTCGGCTGAACGCCGGGACAATGACAAAAGTATAGCCCGCCAATGGCGGGCTTTTGCTTTTTGGGGGAGAGATATGCCAATTCCAGACTCTATCGATGATCTCGATCCGTCTGCAGCGAACAACTCGCCGGGCGGCAGCGAACCGATCGGGCCAAACCTTGACAGTTACCTGCGTGCGCACGCGGCGATCATTCGCCAGGTATCGGATGCCAGCAAGGTGGAAACCCAGATCCACGGCGCCACCAGCAAGGCCACGCCGGTTGATGCCGACGAGCTGCCGATTGCCGACAGTGAGGCATTGTTTGGCCGGAAGAAGCTAACTTTTGCCAGTCTGAAGGCGTGGGTGAAGTCTTTGGTGCAGGCCGGATTGACGATGACAGGGGTACTCAAATTTGCCGCTGGCGGAAGCATCGCATCGGCCGCGACAGTCGATCTGGCCTCAGCAACAGGTAACACAGTGCATATCACCGGCACGACTGGCATCAGCGCCTGGGCCATGACAGCCGGCCAGTTCATGCAGGTGATTTTCGACGGCGCGCTGACGCTGGCACACCACGCCACGAACAACAACTTGCAGGGTGGCACCACCATCACCACGGCTGCTGGTGACCGCGCTTTCCTCTACTACGACGGCACAACCGTCTACGTGTTCCAATACATCCGGGCTGATGGCACGCCTCTGGTAGGCCAGCGGATGACGCTTACGGCTGCAGTTGCGACTACCAGCGGCACGGTGATCGACCTGACCGGCTTCCCGAGCTGGGCAAAGCGCATCACCGTATTGCCCCATAACGTCAGTACCAACGGCAACAACAACTACCTGCTGCAGCTTGGCACACCATCCGGCATCGAGAATACGGGCTACAGCAACAACGTAAATGCAGTAACAGGCAGCAGCATTGTAACTGTGTCTTCTACCAGCGGAATTCTTCTGAGCGGTGCGTCTGGCACGTCAACCTCTGTTAGCGGCGCCATCCGGATGAGGCTTCAGTCAGGGAATGTGTGGGAAATCGAAGGCGACACAATTCGTAATGGCGAGGCGACTAACAACAAGACAGTCGGCAACAAAACGCTGGCCGGCGTGCTGGATCGGATTCGGCTTACCACTACCACGGCTGTTGACACCTTCGACGCCGGCAGCGTCTCTCTTCTGATCGAGGGCTACTGATATGCAGCGCATTGAATTCGACGTAACAACTGGCGAGAAGCGCGTTGTTCAACTGACAGCCGAAGAAATTGCAGAGATCCAGAAAACTGCCGCGGCTATTCCTGCCAACATTCCATCCGAGGTGACACGCTACCAGGCATTGGCTGCGCTCCACCTCGCCGGATTGCTGGGGAATGTGGAAGCAATGATGGCCGACGCCGCGACCGACAAGCTCACAGTTATTGCGTGGCAGAATGCGCAGGCATTCAAGCGCAACAGCCCGATGGTGCTGGATATGGCGCAACAACTTAACCTGACTGATCAACAGCTGGACGACTTATTTATCAGCGCCTCGCAAATCGAATGACCCGCCCAGTGCGGGTCAAATTGTTTCTGGCCCGCCACTCGGCGGGCTTTTTCATTCCAAGGGGGAGTGATGCAGGAAATCCAGGAAGCAGCACACGCCGCGGCGAAGAGCCCGGCATCGTATGGCCTTTTGACCTACTTGTGGGTGTTCGCGCTGGCGCTGCTCGGCGGTGTGGCCGGCGCCATCCGGCGCGCCAGGGCTGACGGCAAGATCAGCATGGCCGAGATCATCGGCGAGCTGGCCATCAGCGCCTTCGCCGGCATCGTCACCTTCTACCTGTGCGAGTGGGCCGGCCTGTCCCAGCTACTGAGTGCGGCGATGGTCGGTATTTCTGGCCACATGGGCAGCCGTGCCATCTTCACGTTCGAAAAAGTGTGGTCCGCCAAACTGGGAGCGACTGCCGATGCTGACCGTTGAGAAGCTAATAGCCATCATGCCCGAAGCCCGGCCGCGCGCCGGGCTTTTTGTTGCCCCACTCAATGCCTCAATGGCGGAGTTCAAGATCATCACCCCGCTTCGTGCCGCGGCGTTCCTTGCCCAGGTCGGGCACGAGTCTGACCGGCTGCGTTACACGCGCGAACTGGGTGGCAGCGATTATCTGGACAAGTACGACACCGGCCGACTGGCGGCACGTCTCGGCAACACGCCACAGAACGATGATGACGGGCAGCGCTACTGCGGCCGTGGCCTGATTCAGATCACCGGGCGGCGCAACTACGAGCTGTGCGGCTTCGGGTTGGGTATTGACCTGATCGCGCAACCTGAGCTGCTGGAACAGCCGGAGTTGGCATGTCGTTCTGCCGCGTGGTTCTGGCACAACGAGAATCTGAACGCTCTGGCAGACAAGCGCGCATTCGACACCATCACCCGTCGCATCAACGGTGGCCAGAATGGCCGAGAAGATCGAATCGCCCTGTACCAGCGGGCGCTGAAGGTGCTGGCGTAGGCCGCAGAAAGGAAACCATGCTCCAGATCATCTACCGCTGGCTGGCACTTCTGGCCCTGGCAGGCGCCCTGCTCGCCTTCGGCTGGGTCAAAGGCGCCAGCCACGTGCAGGACAAGCTGGATGCGGCCAACCTTTCGGCGACCGCAAGAACCGCCATCGTCCGCCAGCGGCAGGCCGAGGCAACCGTCCAGGTACTGACCAAATACGTCGACCGCGTGCGAACCGTACACGCTGCCGGCGAGACCATCATCAAAGAGGTACCCGTCTATGTCCCGTCTGATAGCCCTGCTCTGCCTGGTGGCTTCCGCGTGCTCCACGACGCCGCCGCCCTCGGCGAGCTTCCCGACCCCGCCCGAGTTGCTGATGCGCCCGCCGTCCCCGCTCAAGATGCTGCCGCCACTGTCGCGGCCAACTATCTTACCTGCAGGGAAAACGCCGAGCAGCTGACGGCATTGCAAGCATGGGTGGTCAGTCAGCAGCAGTAGCCTTGCTTGCGGCCAGGGATTCAGCAGGAATGCTGTCGATGTAGTCGGCCCAGGCCTGCATCATGGCGCGGCGTTCAGGCATGTACTCGGCATGGTTGTACGCCGCTTTTACCTTGTTTCTCTCGGCATGCGCCAGCTGCCGCTCAATCACATCAGGCCGATACCCACGTTCATGCAGGATGGTCGAGGCGGTGGCCCTGAAATCGTGACCGGTAACCTCCCCCGAGCCATACCCCATATGCTCCAGCGCCCGGTTGATCGTTGTCGCACTGATCGACGCTTCCGGCCGCCTCACATTCGGGAATAGCAGCTCACCGGCGCCGGTAATACGGTGCAGCTCTTTCAGCAGCGCCAGCGCCTGGGCAGGCAGCGGTACCACATGCATGCGCTTCATCTTCATGCGGCCGGCGGGGATGCGCCATTCCGCTGCTTCAATGTTGAACTCTGACCATGCTGCAAGCCGCAGCTCCGCTGTCCTGGTGAACAGGTACATCAGCAGCCAGATCGCGATGACGGTGGTGCGGTTGCCGTTGTAGGCCAGCAGCTTCGCCTTCAAGTCGGCAATGTCCTCGGGTGACAACGGCCGGCTGTGGTTGATCTCTGGCCGATGCAGCGCGCCCTTCAGCGCGGCGGCAGGGTCGTAGTCAGCACGCAATGTGGAAGCTGCATAGCGGAAGATGGCCGAACACCACTGCCTGACCTGCATGGCCAAGACGATGGCGCCCCGCTCCTCCATCCTCTGCATGACAGTGAGGATGTCCTGGGCACTGACATCACGAATGGGCAGACTGCCGAACGACGGGAAGACGTTCTTCTCCAGGGCGTAGGATGCCTGCTTGTAGGTGTACGGTTTCCACTGCGGCTGTTTCTTCTCCAGCCACTCACGGCCGATGGCCTCGAGCGTGTTTGCGTTCTGCTTGATCTGGCTGGCCTTGGCCGCCTGACGGACATGAGCAGGATGCCGGCCGGACTTCACCAGCTCGCGAGCGGTATCGCGCTCTGCCCGGGCATCCGACAGGGACAGCGCAGGGTACTCGCCGATGGCGAACACGTTTTCCTTCAACTTGCCGGATTCATCCGGCAGCCGATACCGGTAGCGCCACAGCTTTGAGCCGGTAGGCTTTACCTCAAGATATAGGCCGTTGCTGTCTGTCAGCTTGATCGGCTTATCGCTGGGTTTGGTCTGTCTGATTTTGACGTCGGTGAGTGCCATGAAAAAGCGGGTATCGGGATTTGGTACCCGCAAAAATACCCGCTTTTTTCTGATCTGTCATGATACTGGGTGATAGGAGGTGACACAGGAAGCCCAACAAAATCAGGCCTTGTGGCGGGGGTGTGATACGCGGTGATATGGTGTGATACGGCAATGATCTTAATCGATCATCAGTAGCATAGCGGGTCTACAAGCCTTATTCCTGGCGGCTTACGGTGCCGCATCTATGGGTTTTAATCCTATCTTTTATCCTGTTTTGCCGTGGACTTTATGGGAAGTCAGCGCAACAGACTGACAGGATAACATGATGGAATTCAGGCTGCCTCCTGGTGCCAGCATCTCTGGCTAGCGTGAGGTGTGCGACCAATCTCGATTGGACGAGTGAGTCCCTCCTTGATTGATCGTGACGATCCTTTGATTGACCACTACAAGGTGATGTCGCTCAAGGCTTTTGGGCCGTGCCTCTCAGCATGCCCAGTTGAATCTCGGTCTCGGGTAGCGCTGGCGCAAAAAGATGCCGGGTCGTTTTGTATGGAAAGCACTTTTTGTGCAACAAGATCTGGCGCTGGATGCTGTCGACGCAAAATGGCTCTCCGCTGCGCCAGTGGGTGACGACCACTCTGGGATCCCGATAGCCCAGCAGTACGCACGGCAGATAATGCAGCCCCAGCAAAACCGCCGCGCGCGCGCGGTGGTTGCCGTCCATGATGATGCCGGTTTCCCTATCGACGGGAATGGGCGTCGTCCACATGCCCGCCTGGGCGATGGCGGCCGCCAGCCGGTGCACGGCCTCCTCATCGACCTCTTCGGAAGGAAGGAAGAAGTCCACCGGCTTGAGAGCCACACAGTAGGACGGGTAATCACGCATTTGTCTGCTCCCTGGAGATGGTTTCAATGGCTGGCACAAGCACCTCGACCTCCCGCTCAGCGTTGCAGCATGGCCGTCTCCTGGACCACGCCATCGACGATGACGTGACCGGCGCCCTGCGAGCAGCGTTCGATGCGGGCGTCGATCTTGTACACCGCACGCAGCATGTCGACCGTGATCACCTCTTCGCACAGGCCGCTGCCCTGCCCGCTACCGCCGGCGATCACCAGCGCCTGGTCGGCGAAACGCAGGGCCTGGTTGAGATCGTGGATCGCGATGAACACGATCATCCCCTGCTCGCGCGCCAGTTGGCGCATGAATCCGAGCACCTGCATCTGCCGGTGCAGATCAAGCGCGCTGGTCGGTTCGTCCATCAGCAGCACTTCCGGATCGCGCGCCAGCGTCTGCGCGATCGATACCAGTTGGCGCTGCCCGCCGCTCAGCTCCCCGAGGTTGCGAAACGCCAGCGCATCGATGCCGAGCGCGGCCAGGATGTCGTCGATGCGCGCCAGATCCGTGTCGTGCACCGCCCAGGACGGCGTCTGCTGCTTGCGCGCCAGCAGCACCGACTCGTACACCGTCAGCCGCGCGTTGGCACTGATGTCCTGCGGCATGTAGCAGATGCCGTCCCGGCCCTTGCTAGACCCTTCCAGCAGCACGCGTCCGGGGCCGTCGATCAGCCCGGCGATGCGCTTGAACAGGGTGGATTTGCCGGCCGCGTTGGGGCCGATGACCGCCACCACCTCACCGCCCAGGAAGACCGGGGTGGTGATGCCGGAGATGACTTCGTGGCGGCCATAGCTGGCGCCGAGATTTTCCAAACGTAGTGTCACCATGCGTTCTTTTTGCTGCCGAGTATGAGTGAAATGAAGAACGGCATGCCGATGAGCGAGGTGACCACCCCGATGGGGAAGATCGCCCCCGGGATCAGCGTCTTGCTCACCACGGAGCTCGCGGACAGCATCAGCGCGCCGGCCAGCATCGACGCCGGCAGGAAGAAGCGCTGGTCCTCGCCGATCAGCATGCGTGCAATGTGCGGGCCGACCAGGCCGACGAAGCCGATGGAGCCGACGAAGGCCACCGGAAACGCGGCCAGCAGGCTGACCAGGATCAGGGTCTGGAAACGCAGCCGGCGCACGTTCACGCCGAAGCTGGCAGCCTTGTCGTCGCCCAGGCGCAGCGCGGTGAGCGCCCACGCGCGCCTGGCGAAGACCGGCAGCGTGACCAGAATCACCAGGCACACCACGCCGAGCTTGGGCCAGGTGGCCTTGGTCAGGCTGCCCATGGTCCAGAACACCACGGCGGCCACCGCCTGCTCGCTGGCGAAGTATTGCGCCAGCGCCAGCAGCGCGTTGAAGGTGAACACCAGCGCGATGCCGAGCAGCACGATGGTCTCGGCGCTCACGCCGCGGCGCAGGCTCAGCACATGGATCAGCATCGCCGACAGCATCGCCATCAGGAAGGCGTTGAGCGGCACCATGTACTCGGCCGCAGCCGGAAACAGCTTGAGCCCGAATGCCAGCCCCAGGGCCGCGCCGAAGCTGGCGGCGGCGGAAATGCCGAGCGTGAACGGGCTGGCCAGCGGGTTGTTGAGGATGGTCTGCATCTGCGCGCCGGCCAGCGACAGCGCGGCGCCCACCGCCAGCGCCATCAGCGCCACCGGCAGACGGATCTCCCACAGCACCACCCGGGTCTGCAAGGCGGCGCTGTCCGGACGGAACAGCGCGTGCATCACGTCGCCCAGGCTGTAGCTGGCCGGGCCAAGCGCCAGATCGAGCAGCAGGCTCAACAGCAGCAGGATGGCGAAGCCCCCCAGCATCAGGCGCTTCTTCTGCACCAGCCCGCGGTACGTCGCACTCCGGTTGGGGGTGCTCATGTCGGCGGCGCTCATGATTGCCCCTCCTTATCGTGCAGGCTCACGAAATAGCCCGGCTGGTACGGAATCGGCAGGAAGCGCTCGTGCAGCTCGCGGAAGGTGGCATCCGGGTCGAGATCGGCGAACAGCTCGGGGTGGAACCACTTGGCCAGCTGCTGGATCGCCACGAACTGGTACGGGCTGTTATAGAACTGGTGCCAGATGGCGTGGAATGCGTGGTTCCGCTTGGCCGTGATGCCGGCGTAGGCTGGGCGGCTCAGGTAGGCGGCCAACTTGTGTGCTGCTTGCGTCAAGTTGGCCCCCGGTCCCACGCCCACCCAGCTGCCATTCGGCACGAACGCCTCCCAGTTGGCACTGGTCACCACCACCTGCTCAGGATCGGCGGCGATCACCTGCTCCGGGTTCAGCTGACCGAACGTGCCACGGATCGCCTGCTTGGCGACGTTGTCGCCGCCCGCGATCTCCACGAAGCGTCCGAAGTTCTCGTTGCCGAAGCTCAGACAGCAGTCCTCGGTGTAGCCGCCGATGCGCTCGATGAACACCCTGGGGCGCGCAGGCTGGCGGGCCTCGATCACGTCGGTGACGCGCTTGACCTGCTCGTTGTGGAACGCGATGAATGCTTCGGCGCGCTGTTCCTTGCCGAACAGCTTGCCGAACAGACGCATGGTCGGCTCGGTGTTTTCCATCGGGGCGTGGCGGAAATCCACGTACACCACCGGAATGCCGAGCGCGGCCAACTTTTCAATATAGCGCGCGTCTTCGGTGGCGCGCTGGGCCTCGATGTTCATCACGATCACGTCGGGCTTGAGCGAGATCGCCTGCTCGATATCGAAGGTGCCGTCCTCGAAGCCGCCGAAAGTGGGAAGGTCGGCGATCCCGGGAAACTTGCGCAGGTAGGCGCGATAGGTGTCCGGATCGGACTGGATCAGATCCTTGCGCCAGCCGGCGATACGCTTGAGCGGGTTGTCGGTATCGAGCGCGGCCACCAGGTACAGCTGGCGCCCCTCACCCAGGATCACGCGCTGCACCGGCAGGCGTACCTGCACCTTGCGCCCGGCCAGGTCGGTGACCGTGGTGCGCCCCTCGGCAAGCACCGCGGACGCATCCGTCTTGGCCGGTCCCGTCATGAAGAACAGCCCCCCCAGCGCCGCCATCAGGCCGAGCGCCACGAGTACCACCAGCGCCCGTCGGCGTTGAAATAGCATGGTCAATATCCTCAAAAAAATAACTGCTTCATATTGGATTCGTCTCTCGGCATCCCGGGGCCGCCGGAAAACGAAGCGGCGACTACGCGCCCTGCTGCTGAGGCGCGGGCATACGCTCCTTCCGCACCAGCAGCACCGCCGCCACGGCCAGCAGATAGCACGCCGCCACATAGAAGTAGGTGTATTGCAGCCCGAAGCTCTGTGTCAGCCAGCCACCCAGTGCGATGCCGGTGATGGACGAGAACTGTGCGGTGCTCTGCGCCACCCCGAGCACGTAGCCCTGCCCCAGGCTGCCGGCCGACCTGGAGATCAGCGCCATCAGCACCGGCGTGGTCGCGCCAAGCAGCACGCCCCAGGCAAAGTGGATGGCAAAGAAGGCTCCGATGTCGCGCGTGATGCCGGCGGCAGCCGCCAACACCGCGCAGGCCATCGCCACATGGCCGATGCGGCGCAGCGCCAACGGCAAGCTGGCGTGCTCGAAGTAGCGCGCCCACAGCGAGGCGGACACGACGAAACCGAGCGCCAGCAGCCCATAGCACAAGCCCACCAGCCAGTTGCTCACCCCGAACACCGAACTCACGTACAGCGAGAACGGCGTCTGGGTGACCATGCGACTGACCAGCAGGATGCCGGTCACCGCCAGCAGCCCGGCGATCGGCGCGCGACGCCACGCGGAGGAAAGGTCGGCCGGCACCGTGGTGGTAGCAGGTACGGCCCTGGCGGCCGGCGCCACGCTAGGCAGCAACAGCGCCACGGCGGCGGCGCAGGCGGCGCACAGCACGGCGGCGCCGATGTTGATCCAGCGGAAGTTGGCATGGTCCAGGATCAGGCCGCCCATCACCGCACCGGCCAGCGATCCGACGTTGGTGGACACCTGCAGATAGGCGAACAGGCGTGCCCGGCGTGCCGGCGACTCGATACTGACGCCATAGGCCTGCGCTGGCGCGATGAAGCCGGCGCAGGCCCCCTGCACGAAGCGCAAGGCCAGTATGGTCCACACATCCTGCGCGTAGGCCAGCGCCAACTGGGTCAGCGCGAGGCCGAGCAAGGCGCGGATCATCATCAGCTTGTGGCCGAAACGGTCACCGACCCGGCCCCAGAACGCACTGGTAAGCACGATGCCGAGCATCGGTCCGACATAGACGGCGACCCCCGCAAAGCCGAACTCCCAAGCGGAGGGGCTGAGCGCTTTCAGATGCAGCGGCCAGAACGGGCCGCTCATCTCCATGGCCCCCATCGACACCAGTTGAATCACGAACAGCAGGTGGACCAGGCGCGACGCCGGCCTCGATGCGACGACATTCGACATGACTCAAGCCATCCGCAGCGGATTGGGCAGCTCGTGCTGCAGCCGGTAGTCGGCGTACTTGAGCAAGTGCATGCGCAGCACCGAACGGGTGGACCACGGCTGCGCCAGGAAGGCCGTACGCTCGCGCAGCCACAGTTCCGGTTCGACACGCGCCTGGATGGCGTCGAACGCGGCTTCTGTTTCTTCACGCAGGATTTCCCACAAGCGCGTCGGGGCCAGCGAGTATTGACGCGTCAGCAGCAAGGCCACTTCGTGCAGATGGCAGACGAAGCATGCATCCACCACGAACGTGCGTACCGGCTCGATATCGTCGCTGAACACGGTCGGCAAAATTCCCGGATGCACGTAAGGCTTCAGTTCATAACCGCGCGCATTCAGCAGCGGCGCGTAAGTACGGCCATCGCCGAAGTCGCGAATGAGCAAGCTCCTGGGCATACCGTCCGCATCGAACAGCACCGAGGTATTCTGCTGATGCGCCTCGAGCGCAATGCCGTACAGCAGGTAGATGCTCAGCACCGGCCGGGTAACCACGCGCGCATAGAGGCGGAAATAGGCTTCCACCGCCAAGGCAGGGTCATCCGCCGCCCCGGCGCGCTCGATCAGCTCGGTAATGAGCGGGCGGCCGCTAGCCGGCCCGTCGGTCAGCAAGGCCGCCACGGTGATCGGCAGCAGGCCGTCATTACGGTCGAACGCTTCCTTGCTGGCGCGATACGCGACAGACAGGTGGCGGCCGGAGCGATCTTCCTGTTTCACCGCGTGCTTGTAATGGAGCGCCACCTCTTCCGGGAAGATCTCAAGGGTGTGGCCGAAGCCGTTTTCGGCTGCCAGAATGCGCTGGATCACGGCGCTGATGCGCGGCCCCATGTGGATCGACTTGGCCTGCAGGCTGCGCTGTTCGCTGGTCAGCCACAGCGCCATCGGCAACTTGATGAACGGTACCGTGCCCTGCAGCTGCGGCATCATGGTGCGGAACGACATGGTCGGACGCGTTTCGACATCGGGGCCCTCCAGAATCAGGATGCCCTCCTCGATCTCGGTGGCGTACTCCTTGCCTACGAAATGGTCGAGGTGCCAGGAGTGGATCGGCAACGGCAGCCAGTCGGCTTCGTTCAGTCGCCTGGCGTTCAGACCCGCTTTCCAGTCGGCCCACAATGTCGGGAACTGTTCGGCAAACCAGTCGTGGTAGCCAGACACGTGCGGCATTCGCTCAACATAAGCGTGATCCGCATGCAGCGCGGCGATGCGCACGGAAACCGTGGCGTTGAACTCGGGCGACAGCGCCGCCACTTGCTCCGGGTTCAGGTCCGGCTTGGATTTCCAGGTCGGATAGAACGGGTGCCCCTCAAGCGAGCCCCATTGATCGAGTAACACCGCCGCTTCGCCGGTAGCGGCATGCCGGCGCAGATAGTCGGCAAACCCCTTGGCACCGGTCGCGGCAATGCGCTCGGCCAGTTCGGCGTTCCACGCTTCACGGTAGATGCGCGCCAGTGCGTCATTCGCAACGCTGTTGGCCATGTCGGCTTTCAGCCCGGCCACGCCGTCGTCGCTGGGTGCGAAGTCGAAGCTGTCTCGCAGAATGTCGATCAGTTGCGCCGCCGTCTCGATCGCCGTGTGCGCACCCTTGTGTTCGATCAGGGTAATGGCGCCGTGGTTGATGAAGGTGTTGGCCGGCGCCGCGTGCAGGTCATCGAAATAGACCAGCGCCATCCGCTGCCACAGCGGCAGCCAGGCGCCCTGCCCGTGCGGGGCGAACACCAGCATGTCCTTGTCGATGATCTTCTCGGCGAACAGGCAGCGCACCACGCGGCGCAGTGCATTGCGCTCGGCGTTGCATAGCGCGGCGGCTTCGCGTTCGGCGTGGAAGGCATTATCGGATTGCAGTCGTTTCAGATTGGTTTTCATTGGTATCAGGCCGGCCAGGTTTGCGGAAAATAATCGAGGGCGGAACTGCGCAGGCCTCCCATGTAGGCCACGTTCCAGTTGAAGATTTCTTCGATGTACGGCAGCTTGAGTTCCAGACGCCGGCCCATCTCGACCAGCACCGCCAGACCGAACGCGACGTCCTCGTGGAAGGCGCGGTTCTTCTTGTCGATCACGTAGCCGTCCGCGGTTTTCACCATCGGTGCCAGAATCGAGTCGTAAGCCTGATTGCTGCGCAGCACCGACAGCATGGTGCGGGGATCGCGGATCTGCTCCTGATAGGCTTCGACGATTTCCTGCCTGAGCGGCTGCACCGACGACATGTCCACGCCCAGGCGCTGCTCGACCGCCTTGCACAACAGCTGGCTCTCCTCATCGCAGCGTTCAAGGAAATACGCGCCCAGTTCGGGGCAGTCGGTCCACCAGCACAGCGGTTCGGCGAACGGCTTGTCGTGCCACTGCGCATACGGCCCGATCAGACCGTAGACCACCGACGGATGCATGATCGGATTGCCGGGGGTCAGCGTGATTTCCAGGTAGTGCGCGAGCAGTTCCACCGGCGCCGCGTACAGGCGCTGCAGGTGCGCCAGCAGCGCCTGACGCGCAGGCCCGCTTTCACGCTGGTGCGTACCGACGTACAGCGTGCTCTTCGCCCCGCCCATCCGGACCGAAACACCGGGCTGCAGCGCATAGGCGGTATGCGGCACGTCCTTCATGCCCCAGATCACCGCGTTGGGCCGCGCCGCCAGTGCCTTCTCGGCCAGCCAGTCGAAACCGCAGAAACCCGGAATCGCCCCGACGTACACCGGCTTGTGCGTGGGCAGGCTGCCGGCAATCGCGTGCAACAGCGCCGGCCGGGCCTGTGCCGGCACGGTGATGATCACCACGTCGGCATCGGCCAGAGTCGCGTCCGGGTCGCCCGACACGACATCCAGGCGCGCCGACAGCGTTCCGCCTTCTGGCAGCAGCGCGCTGATGCCGGCGTGAGCGTGGCGCTCGATCACTTCCCGGTTGTTCGTGAGCAGCGACACCCGGATGCCGGGCCGTTGCTTGAACAGCACCGCGCTCAGATGACCGGTTCGGCCGCCACCGCAAATGACGACGTTGAGCGGGACCATCATGCGGCGCTCCGTTGCAGCAGGGTCGGCTGCGCATCCTCGATTTCGTCCGGGCTCAACCAGTCGTCCAGTTGCGCCCAGATTTGCGGGTCGAGCAGATTGCGCTCCTGCAACCAGCTCTCGTTGTACACGGTGTGCAGGTATTTCTCGCCACCGTCCGCTACCGCCGCCACCACGTTGCCGCCGATCAAGCCGCTGTGGATGAATTCCAGTGCCTTGTAGATCACGCCGCCGGTGGAGCCGCCGACCAGCAGCCCGGTACGCTGGGCGATGTAGCGCGCGGTTTCGAACGCTTGCGTGTCGGACACTTGCACGCCGAGGTCGATGCAGCTGTAGTCGAGCACCAAGCCGACGGTGTCGCCGGCCGGCGTGCCGGTGCCGGATTGGTAATAAGGATGGCCAGGCTGGCCGAACACGATGGAGCCGGCCGGCTCGACCGCGATGGTCTTGGTGTGCGGGTTGTGCACTTTCAGGCCGCGCGCGATGCCGGTCATCGAACCACCGGTACCGACGCAGCCGACATAGGCATCCACGCCACCCACCTCTTCGATCACCTCGCGCACGAAGTCGGAATAGCCGCCAGCGTTGGCCGCATTGTCCGACTGGTTCATGAACACCGCGCCTGGGATCTGGCTGGCAAGCTCGGCCGCCAGACGCTGGCGCTCCACCACCGCCACCTCGTCCTCGCGGAAGTTGCCTTCGACGTAGCGGATCTCGGCGCCAAGCGCACGCATCACCGCGATCTTGTCCTGCGCGGCGTGGTGATCCACCACCGCAATAAAGCGCAGACCGAACTCGATGGCGGCGATCGCCAGCCCGCAACCGGTGTTGCCGGAGGAGGACTCCACCACCACGCCCCCCGGTTTGAGGCGGCCCGCCTTGAGCGCCGCAATCACCATATTGCGCGCCATGCGGTCCTTGATGCTGCCACCGGGGTTGTTCTTCTCGATCTTGAGCAGCAGCTTGGAATGTTTGGCAGGAATGGAAATGCTCAGAACCGGGGTATTGCCGATCAGATCGGTCACTTTATTCAGAATCATCTCGTTACTCCATTCGATCGTCAGGGGAAACCACCGGCGCACCGGCCGCGTCGTAGGTCACGGTGACGCGGCGCGGCATCGGGTGGCGGTGAAATTCGTTTTCCAGCAGGTCCATCTGGTAGCCGGCGGTGTTGGCGTACACCAGCAGGTCGCCGGCCTGCGGCATCGTGTTGAAAGCGATCAGGCGGTTAGTGATCACGTCGTCGTCCAGGCAGCTGTGGCCCGCGATGTAGGCTCGCACCGGCTGCCCCCCGCTGGCACGGGAAACCAGGATCGGATCGACCAAGTACTCGGACGCGAACCAGGTTTCGCAGGCACTGAAGCTGCTGCCTTCGACGAAGACCACCGGATTGCCGCTCGCCAATTGCTTGACCCGGGTGACCCTGAACACCGACACGGCACTCTGGTCAGCCAGGCTGCGCCCCGGTTCGAGCGCCAGTGTCAGCTGCTGGGTGTTGAGGTATCCGGCAATTGACAAACCATCCACGCAAGGCGCCGCCAGTAGCCTGTCCAGCCACTCGCAGGCGCCCAGGCGCCCGCCGTATGGATAGAACGACTCGGGCACCTTGCCGGTGCGGTAGTCGTCGCCGCTCTGCGCACGCAGGAATGCCTCGTAGGCATCGGCATCGACATAGCGGATCGGCAGGCCGCCACCAATGTCGATGATTTTCGGATCAAGCCCCAGTCCGCGCGCCGCCTCGACGTAGCGGGTCAGTTCTCGCAGCGCCTGCACACGTGGCTCAAAGCCATAACCGCCCAGGTGAAAATGGAAGCCCTCGAAGGAGAACCGCTGCTTCTGCTCTGAAAGGTGCCGCAGACACTGCAACAGCTCATCCCCTCCCATGCCGAAGCGGCTTGCCGACGAGGCGGCTGGCCGGTAGCGCAGCAGCACTCGCGCCACGCTCCCCGGGGCGGCCCTGTGCAGGCACGCCGCCAGCTCCGCCAATTCCTCGGCCGAATCCACCGAGATCAACGCCACATTGGCGATGAGTTCGGCGTGGAATTCGCGGGTCTTGGCAGGGCCGGTAGCGCACAGTCTGGCGGGGGCCACGCCGGCACGCAGGGCGTCCCGCATCTCGTAAACACTGGACACATCCACGCCGATACCGGCCTCTACCGCGGCGCGCACCAACGCCTGCGACTTATTGACCTTGGCCCCGTAAAACACGTCGAAGCGCACCTGATGCTTACGCAATACCGCGCGCAACGCCTCGACGTTCTGTTTCAGGATGTGCGGCCAAACGATATTGAGTGGCGAACCATAGCGTTCGACCAGGTCCAACAGCGACTGCGGCGAGGAATAAACGATATCCGCAACGGCCGGATCCAGGATGGGCCGGAGCACACCGGGCGTCCAAGCCTTCAGGCTCCCGGTTTCGGCCTCAAGCAGCTGAGTATGGCTTTGCATAGTCGACCTCCCCCACCCGGTTCAGAAATCCACCGTAGCGGACAGCTGCAGCGTGCGAGGCGCCCCTTGCGAGAGGGTGCTGTAGGAGGCCACGCCCGACCAGTAATCGCGGTTGAACACGTTCTGAACGCCGGCCCGGAACGTGGTGGGCTTGCCGTCAATCTTGGTGCGATAGCGCGTGCCGACGTCGACCTTGGTCCAGGACGGAAGGCTTTGCGTATTGGCCTGATTGACGTATTGCTTGCCCGTATAGGCCACGCCGCCCGTCAGCGTGAGTCCCGACAGCCACGGCGTGTCCCATTCGGCATTCAGGTTGGCCTGCACCGATGGAACGCCAACCGGCTCTTTGCCGCGGGTTGCGCTGCTGTTGGTCTTGGTCAGCTCGGCGTCGAGCAAGGTGACGCCAGCAAACAGCCGTACCGACTTCGCCACTTCGCCGGCGACATTAAATTCCAGACCACGGTTGCGCTGCTCGGCGTCAACCGCGAACACGCCGTTGGTGAGCTGGCCATTCGGCTTCGTGATCTGGAAAGCGCTCACCGTGGTCATCAGGCCACCGTGATCGATCTTCACCCCGACCTCGTACTGCTTCGACTTGTAGGGTGCGAACACCTCCCCCGAGTTGGATGCCGTCGCCGGCGCGATGTCTCCCTTGCTCAGCCCTTCGATACGGTTGGCGTAAAGCGAGACCTTTTCCCATGGCTTGAAGACGATGCCGAACAACGGCGTCACCGCACTCTTGTCGTAGGAGGACGTCACGGCCCCGGTGGTCGCGTTGAAGTTGTCCGATTCGACCTGCTGCCGGCGCACGCCGACCATGAGCTGCAGACGCTCGTCGAGCATGGATAGCGTGTCGGCCAGGGCGACGCCGGACAGCGTGGTTTCGGACACTTTCGGTACCAAGGACGGCGCGCTCACGTTCTGGCTCGGGCTGTCCACCGGCGAGTAGATGTTCGACAGCACGGCCGTCCCGCTAGTGGAGCCCCGCGCCAACTGGTCACGATAGGTGCTGGCCTGCAGGGTGACCGCATGACGAACCGGGCCGGTATCGAAGCGGGCCCGCGCGCCCGCGTCGGCCGTGAAGCGCTCGATGTCGAACTTGAAGTGCATCGGCGTCGCCGTGGTATCGCCCGCGGCGTTCAGGATCGTCGGCGTCTGATCGGACAGGCGCGATACTTCCGTGTGGGCGGCGCCGACATTGGCAAACAGCGCCAGCTTGTCGCTCAGCTCGTATTCGGTGCGCAACATGGCCGAGCGGTCGTTGATCTTCGACCACGCCCACTGCTGGGTCACGTTGTTCTGGCCGTCCGGCGCCGACGGCACGGCGACGCCGGCGGCGACCAGAAACGGCCGCGACGGCGCGTCGAACTCCTCCTGCTGGCTGATCAGGTCCAGCGTCGCCTTGAAGCGCTCGCCCTGATAGTCGAGCGACAAGGCCCCGACATCCGCGGTGCGGGACTGCTTGTCCACGGCGGTGTCGCCCTGGTGGTGGCTGCCATTGAAACGCACGCCAAACTGCTCATCCGCGCCGAAACGCCGGCTGACATCGAGATGCCCGCCCCCCTGTGTATCCGACGCGTAGTCGGCGGTGAACCGGGTCAGGTCCTGGGCGAGCGCCCGCTTTGGCACCACGTTGATCACGCCGCCGACGCCACTGTTCGGCGACATGCCGTACAGCAGCGCGGCCGGCCCCTTGATCACCTCGACCCGCTCGGCGTACTCGGTGAACACCCGGTAGTTGGGCGCCACACCATAGAGCCCGTCGAGCGCGACTTCCCCCAGATTCCCCTCGCCAATCGGAAAACCCCGGATGAAGAACGAATCGACCACGCCCCCGGTCTGGCTGGCGCGGACGGACGCATCCTTGGCCAGCACATCGGCCACCGTTGCCGCCTGCTGGTCCTGTATCGCCTGCGAGGTATAGCTGCTGATGCTGAACGGCGACTTCATCGCGTCCGCATTGCCCAGCAAGCCCAAGCGCCCCCCACGGGCAACCTGGCCGCCGGCATAAGGCCGGGAAAGCACCCTGGACAGGTCCGCGCTGACCTGCACCGCCGGGAGCTCGGCGACTTCTTCGGCATAGGCATGGCCTGCAAACCCGACCGCCAGCACCCCGGAGAGGGCCAGACGCGTGGCAAAAGCCAGCGGCTTGAGCAGGGATGCTGTTGTGGTAACCGGAGCGGCTGAATGGGAAAGAGATAAAGGAGACTGGGGCTGCATGGCGAGCGATTTCCTGTTTTGTTAAGCGATAACTTTAACTATCGGATGACTGCTCACGACAATAATGCAAATGCAAATGATTTGCAACAACAAATGCATTTCGATTAAAACTGCTGTCAAACAAGATGACTTAATGGTGGGCGTGACGGCAGGAAGCAGTCGCCCAACGCGGCGCAGGCGCTGTGACAAGCGCCGGGCACCAGCAAACCGGCACGAGCCAAGTGCCGTTTGACGGATCATTTCCATGCAGGGAGACGGAAGGTTTTGCGGAAGAAATCGTGTGGAGGGTGCGCGTGTGGATGGCGCCTACAGCCAGCCGCGCGAGTACGAGCAGGCAGAACAGGCAACGCATCGCCGAGGCCGCCGGAGCGACCACTACCGCCAGTCAGACTGGCACTACTGCACAACGCGCCCGATGCGGCACACGGCAAGCAAGCCGTCTCAGGGGCGGCTGGCCGCGCCAGTGCTGGCGACCGCGCTTGCGGCCAACCTTTGAGCAGGCATGGGCAAAACAAAGCGCCGGCAGATGCCGGCGCGGGAAAGGGCAGCATGGCGGCACACGCTGGCGCCACCACGGTGATGGCTCAGACTTACTTGCGCAACTGGCCCAGCGCGCCCTGCAGGTCCTTCAGCACTTCTGCGCCACCGTTGGCCGCAAACTTGTCGAAGGCCGGCTTGGCTTTCTCGCGCATGCGCTTCAGCTCGGCGTCGCTGACCATGTTGATCTTCATGCCTTGCTGGGTCAGGAATTTCACGCTGCGCATCGCCTCGGCGCGGGAATCCTTGCGCTCGAAGGTGCGCGATGCCAGTGCAGCGTCCTGCAGGATCTTCTGCTCGTCGCGGGACAGGCCGTCCCACCACTTCTTGCTGGCGGTCATCACCCACGGGCTGTACACGTGCTTGGTCACCGACAGGTACTTCTGCACTTCGTAGAACTTGCTGGACTGGATGGTGTTGACCGGGTTTTCCTGGCCGTCCACGGCGCGGGTTTCCAGTGCGGTGAACAGCTCGGCGAAGGCCAGCGGCACGGCATTGGCGCCGAAGCTGTTGAACATGTCGATGTACACCGGGTTCTGCATCACGCGCAGCTTGATGCCCTGGAAGTCCTCGAAGCGGGTGATCGGCCGCTTGGTGTTGGTCACGTTGCGAAAGCCGTTTTCCCAGTAGGTCAGGCCGACCAGGCCCTTGGCCGGCAGCCTGGCGATCAGTTTCTGCCCGAACGGGCCGTCCAGCACGGTGTCGGCCTCCTTCTCGTTGGCGAACAGGAACGGCAGGTCGTAGACGCCGAAGTCCTTTTCCACCCCCACCAGCGTGGCGGTGGAGCCGACCATCATTTCCTGCGCGCCGCCAATCAGCGCGTTCTGCATCTGCACGTCGTTGCCGAGGCTGGCGGAGCCGAAGCCCTTCACCTTCAGCTTGCCGCCAGAGCGCTTGGCCACTTCGTCGGCAAACAGCTTCACCGCGCGGCCCTGGTTGCTGTCTTCGGCCAGGCCGTAGCCAAAGCGGATGATGCGCGGTTTGATGTCGGCAGCCAGCGCCTGCGGCGCGGCCAGGGCACCGGCGGTGATCAGGCAGGCCAGCAGCGGTTTGAACAGTGTTTTCATGAGTCTCTCCTCGGTTGTGTTGTTACAGCTGTGATCGGGCTGGCTTGCGCTCAGCGGAAGAACTGGGCGGGAACGGTGACCACTTCCGGCACCGCCACCAGCAGGCTAAGCAGCAGCAGGTAGGTCAGCAGGAACGGCCACACGCCGCGGGTTGCCGATTCCATCGAAATGCGCGCCACGCCGCATACCACGTTGAGCACGGTACATACCGGTGGCGTGATCAGCCCGATGGAGCCGACCAGCACGAACATCACGCCAAAATAGGTGCTATCGATGCCTGCCTGCTGCACCAGCGGCATCATCACCGGCCCCAGCACCAGAATGGTCGGGGTCAGGTCCATCACGATGCCGACTACCAGCAACAGCACCATCATGGCGGCCATCAGCAGCCGCGGCTGCTCCATCAGCGGCCCCAGCATCTCGGCGATCTGTGCCGGCAAATCGGCCAGCGTGATCATGTACGACGACACCAGCGCGGCAGCGCACAGGAACATCACCGTGGCAGTGGTGCGTGCGGCGTGCACGAAGACCGGCTGCAATACCGACAGCTTCAGCTCGCGGTACACCAGCAGGCTGACCAGCAGCGAATACATCGCCGCCACCACCGCCGCCTCGGTCGGGGTGAAAATGCCGAACTTCAAGCCGCCGATGATGATTACCGGCAGCATCAGCGCCCAGACCCCGTCGCGCAGCGCGTAGCGACGCTGTGCCCAGCTCTGCTTCGGTTGCGGAGTGACATTCATGCCGCGCGACACCAGCAGCCAGGTCAGCACCAGGCCGACGCCCATCAGCAGCCCCGGCACGATACCGGCGAGGAACAGCGCGGTAATCGAGGTGTTGGTGGTGACGCCGAAGATGATGAACGGCATGCTCGGCGGAATGATCGGCGCGATGATGCCGCCGGACGCGATCAGGCCGGAGGCCCGCTCCACCGGGTAGCCGTGGTCGCGCATCATCGGGATCAGCAGCGTGGCCAAGGCCGCGGTATCGGCGATGGCGGAGCCGGACAGGCTGGCCAGCAATACCGAGGCGGCGATGGCGACAAAACCGAGGCCGCCGGGGATGTGGCCGACAAAGGCCACCGCCAGATTGATGATGCGGCGCGAGATGCCGCCGGCGTTCATCAGCTCGCCGGCGAGGATGAAGAACGGCACCGCCATCAGCGGAAAGTTGTCGGCGCCGGACAGCAGGTTCTGCGCCACCAGCTGCGCGTCGAAGAAATCGAGGTGGAACATCAGCGCGATGCCGGTCAGCATCAGGGCAAAGGCCACCGGCATGCCCAGTGCCATGCAGGCAAATAGCACGGCCAGAAAAATCACGATCGTCATGGTGTATTCCTTACAGGTCCTGGCCGGTGGAGTGGGTGTCCGGGCTACCGGGGATTTGTGCCTGCGGGTGGCGACGGACGATGCGGTAAAGGTTGGCCGCAATCAGCAACAGCATGGCCACGGCGCACAACAGCCCGGCGCCGGCAAACAGCGCCATCGGGAAGCCGAGCACGGTGGAGTAGGTTTCCAGCCCGATCAGGGTCTGGCTCCAGCTGCCTTGCAGGAACAGCCACAGCGCATACAGCATCAGCAGATGGCTGAGCACGGCACAGCCGCGGCGCCACGCCGGCGACAGCCGCGCCTGCACCATTTCCACGCCGAGGTGCGAGTTCTGCCGCACCGCGAGAATGGCACCGAGAAACACCAGCCACACGAACATCAGCCGCGACACTTCCTCGGCGGCGGCGATGCCGGAATCGAACACGTAGCGCAGCACCACGTTGCCGAACACCAGCGCCACCATCACAACCAGTGCCAAGGCCATCAGCCATTCAACAAGCCGTTCGAGACGGGATAGGCAGTTATGCATGATTGCTCCTCACGACAGTGCAGCCAGCTGCTGCAGGATGTGCCGGACCAGCTCGTCCGGCGGCAAGGTGATGTCGCCGGCAATGGCGCGTTCGTCCGCCGCCGGCGGCTGCAGATCGGCAAACTGGCTGTCGATCAGGCCCAGCGGCATGAAATGGCCCTGCCGCGCCTGCATCCGCTGCCCGATCAGCGCGCGGCTGCCGTGCAGGTGCACGAACACGGTGGCGGCAGCGCCCTCGCGCAGCAGGTCGCGGTAGCGCCGTTTCAGCGCCGAACAGGACAACACCAGCCCGCGGCCATCCGCAGCGGCGGCGGCGAGCTGGTCGCGCAGCGTTTCCAGCCACAGCTGGCGGTCGGCATCGGTCAGCGGCGTGCCCGCCTCCATCCGCGCCACATTGTGCGGCGGATGGAAGTCGTCGCCTTCGACAAAGCCGGTGTCCAGCGCCGCGGCCAGGCGGCGACCGATCTCGCTCTTGCCGCAGCCGCACACGCCCATCACCACAATCATCGGTGCTTTATTCATGTTAGCGTTAACATATTCAGGTTAATGAAAAGCCGCATCGCGCGGCCACTGGTGTCCGGTGCTTGAGCAAAGCGGCACCGGGTGCTAAGGTTGCTCGAAGGTTAGCGCTAACATTCGGCAAGGTAAAGCAGTTTTGATCGTGCAGCGCAACATCGAATCCGGCGATGCAAGCCGCCCTCCCCCTTACAATGGCAGCCCATGAGCGAACGCAAACCCCGCACCGGCCAGAGCCGGACCACCTTGAGCGATGTTGCCAACCATATCGGTGTCAGCGCCATCACCATTTCCCGCGCGCTGAACAAGCCGGAGCTGGTCTCGGAAGCGCTGCGCCAACGCATCGACGACGCCGTGCAGCTGCTGGGCTATGTCCCCAACCGCGCCGCGCGCGCGCTGGCGTCGGCCAAGTCGCACAGCGTGGTGGTGCTGGTGCCGTCGCTGTCCAACACCGTGTTTGTCGACACCCTCGCCGCCATCCACGACACGCTGCACCCGGCCGGCTACCAGATGCTGATCGGCGACACCCGCTACTCGCCGCAGGCAGAGGAAAAGCTGCTGCGCACCTATCTGGAATACAACCCGGACGGCATCCTGATCACCGGCTTCGACCACACCCCGGCAGCGCAGACGCTGCTGCAGACCGCCGCCATTCCTACAGTGCACATGATGGAACTGGCGGAACAGGGCGACAGCCCCTGCGTCGGTTTCTCCCAGTTCGACAGCGGCTACGCCCTCACCCGCTTCCTGCTGGACAAGGGCTATCGCCGCATCGCCTTTCTGGCGGCACAGCTGGATCCGCGCACCCTCAAGCGCGGCGAGGGCTACCGTGCCGCGCTGCGCGAAGCCGGCCTGTACCAGCCGCACCGCGAACTGGCCGAGGCCAGCCCGTCCTCGGTCGGGCTTGGTTCGCGGCTGCTGGATCGCCTGCTGCAGCAGGCGCCGGACTGCGACGCCGTGTTCTGCAACAACGACGACCTGGCACTGGGCGTGCTGTTCCAGTGCCAGCGCCGCCACATCGCCATCCCGCAGCAGTTGGCCATCGCCGGCTTCAACGGCCTGGACGCCTCGGCGTGGAGCAATCCGTCGCTGACCACGGTCGACACCCCACGCTACGACATCGGCAAGGCCGCGGCCGCCATGCTGCTGCAGCTGATGGCGGGCAAGGCACCGGCGGCGACGCGAGTCGATCTCGGCTACCGGCTGCTGGCGCGCGACAGCACCTGAGAACCTGTTCAATGTCTGCTGTGATTGTTTTCAATGGGCCGACACCGCGTTAAAAACGCCTTCGGAATGCTTGTTTATTTCCAGTTAAACGCCGCTTCCTCAGCCGTTTTCGCCTGGTCTCGCGTGAGCGCGCGAGACTTTGAACAGGTTCTGAGCGGCACGCCTTGCCTTGCGGCCAACCTTGGCCGCAAGCGTCACCGACCCTTGCCCCGCCGCCACAGGTAAAGGCCGATCAGCGCGCCGGCCATGTCGGCCACCACGTCGCCCGCCTCGGCGCTGCGGGTCAGCGTCAGGCTGCCCTGCGCCAGCTCGGACAGCAGCGCCCAGCCCAGGCACAGCCACAAGGTTGGCCGCAGCGGCGGCCGCTGGCGGGCGGCGAAGCTGCGCGCCAGCAGCCACGCCCACACCGCGAACAGCAGCGCGTGGCCCAGTTTGTCGAAATGGGGAATCGCCGACGGCGTGCCGGCCGGCTTCAGCAACAACAGGTAAACGGAGAACAGCCACCAGCCGGCGGCGGCCAGACTGCGACGTAACGGGAGCGACAACACGGCTTCACCTCATCTCGATTGCCGCCCGTCGCCGCGCGGCCCTAAGAACGTGTTCACGATCTCGCGCACCCCCGCGAGACAAGGCGAAAACGGCTGAGGAAGCGGCGTTTACCTGGATGTAAACCCGCATGCCGAAGCGGTTTTCAACGCGGTATCGCCCCACGGATATCAGCCGCAGCCGATCGTGAACAGGTTCTAACCCGGCCGGCCTGCCAACGGGCAGACCGGCCCCCTCTCCGCCCTAGTGTGCGACGGCGATCATCTGCACCGCGCGCAGCGCCGACAGTTCGCGGCCGCCGGCGTAGCTGACCGACGACTGCAGGTCTTCCTGCAGCTCGTGCAGCAGGCGGGCGATGCTGCCCTTGTACTCGACCAGGATCTTCTTGCCTTCCACGTTCTTGTACTCGCCCTTGTTGAACTGCGAGGCACTGCCGAAGTATTCCTTGTAGTGCTTGCCGTCGATCTCGACGATCTCGCCCGCCGATTCGTCGTAGCCGGCAAACAGCGAGCCGGCCATCACCATGCTCGCGCCGCAGGCCAGCGCCTTGGCCACGTCGCCGTGCTCGACGATGCCGCCATCGGCAATCAGCGGCACCGATACCGCCGCGGCGCAGTCGCGCACGGTGGCCACCATCGGGCGGTGGAAGCCGGTCTTGTTCTTGGTGATGCACACCCGTCCGCCGGCGATGCCGGCCTTGATCGCGTCACAGCCCCACGCTTCGAGATCGCGCGCCGCCTCGGCGGTGGCGATGTTGCCGCCGATCAGGAAGCTGTGCGGGAATTCGCGCTTGATGAAACGGATCATGCGCTCCGCCTTCACGCACCAGCCGTTGGCCACGTCGAGGGTGATGTATTCCGGGCTCAACCCGGCGGCCTTGAGCCCGGCCAGCTGCTGCAGGGTGTCGCCGTTGACGCCGACGCTGATCGAGGCGAACAGGCCCTTGGCCTGCATGTCGCGCACGAAGGCCACGGCGTCGACATCGAAGCGGTGCATGGTGTAGAACCAGTTGCGGCGCGCAAAGTATTCGCAGGTCTCGGCATCGACCACGCTCTTCATGTTGGCCGCATAGAGCGGCATCGCGAAACGGCGCGGGCCGAACTGCACGGAGGTATCGCACTCCTTGCGGCTGTCTACGATGGTTTTTTTCGGAACGAGATACACATCGCCGTAATTGAGTTCGGTGTTGATCATCAGCTGTCACTCCAAATTGCATTCGGGAAACCATTCGCGGAATGGTGCTGCACCACCGTTCCGGATAGCGGTGCAGGTTTCGGGAGCCCCCAAATAAAAAAGCGAAAGCCGGGCGGCTTTCGCTTGCAATTTTCCCGCCCTGCGGCGCTGTCGGGCGCAGGGCAAACGGTACTGACTATACGCAGCGCAAAATCCGGGCGTCAAGCGTTAATTGTCGAGCCAGGACAGGATCGGACGCCACGCCTCGATGTCGCGCCGCACACGTACCGGTGGCAGATCGAACAGCGTTAGCCCGGCGCCGGCGGCCTGCACGTAGAACTGGGTGTCGCGGATCCAGCCCAGCACCGGCACCTGGTAGCGCGACAGGAAGTTTTCCAGCTCGCGTGCGGAGCGGGTGCGCGGATCGACACGCATGCCGACCACGCCGACAAAGGTCTTTTCCTTGCGCACCGCCTTTTCCGCCAGCAAGGCGTCAAAAAACTCGCTGCTGGCCCACATGTCGAACGGCGACGGCTGGATCGGCACGATGACGCGGTCGACCTTCTTCACCAGCGCGCGCAGCCGTTTGCCGTCCAGTCCGGCCGGGCTGTCGAGGATCACCACCTGGGTGTCCTTCGGCGGCTTGGCCAGACCCTCGATCATCTGCCAGCCCTGGATAGCCGGCGCCGCCGGCGGCCGCTGCGCCAGCCAGCTCAGCGACGACTGCTGCTTGTCGATATCACCCAGCATCACCTTGGTCGACTGCGACGCGTAAAAACCGGCGATATTGGTCGACAGCGTCGACTTGCCGCTGCCGCCCTTGGGGTTTGCCACCAGTATCGAATACGCCATAACACCTTTCACTGTACTTGCTTGCCGGTCGCGGCGACGCCACTACCCGCCGGGCATTTTATGATAAAAGACAGCAGGCCACGCGGCCTCACTACCCCCACCCGCAACAAAGGATAAGCACACCATGCCGTACGACGCCATTTTGCTGGACATGGACGGACTGATGATCGACACCGAGCAGCTCTGTGCCCAGGCCTGGCGCGATGCCGCCAGCGAGCTGGGCACCCGCATCGGCGAGGACACCCTGCACCAGCTGGTCGGCCTCAGCCACCAGCACTGCCTGCGCTATCTGCAACAGCACCCCGAGCTGTCCGCGCACATGCCGGCGCTGGCGCTGCTGAACCGGCAGTACTACCACCAGCAGCTGCAGCACGGCGACATTCCGCTCAAGCCCGGCATCACCGCGCTGCTGGACTGGCTACGGCAGCAGGCGATCCCCTGCGCCGTCGGCACCGCCACCGAAGGACCGCTGGCGCAGCTGAAGCTGCAACGCAGCCAGCTGGCACCCTATTTCCAGCACGTGGTCAGCGCCAGCGACGTCGCCAACAGCAAGCCGGCACCGGACATCTACCTGGCGGCGGCGGCACGGCTGCAGGTGGAACCGGCGCGCTGCATCGTGCTGGAAGACTCGGTGCATGGCGCCAGCGCCGCGCTGGCGGCCAACATGCGGGTGATCATCGTGCCGGATATCGTGCAGCCGCCCGCCTCCATGGCAAAACAGGCCCTGGCGGTATGCAAGGACCTGTTTGCCGCGCGGGCGTTGTTGCAGCAGCTGCGGGACGTGTAGAACCCGTTCAATGTCTGCTGCGTTTCGGCGATACCGCGTTAAAAATGCCTTCGGCATGCGTGTTTACATCTAGGTAAACGCCGCTTCCTCAGGCATTTTTGCCTTGTCTCACACTAGCTCACGAGACCTTGAACAGATTCTTAGCCCTCGTTGGCGTTGATCTGCGCCACCAGTTCGCCCAGCACGCGTTCGGCCTGGTCGTTGTCGACCTGGCAAGTGCCGGCGGCTTCGTGGCCGCCACCGCCGTACTTCAGCATCAGCTCGCCAACGCTGGTGCGGTTGCTGCGGTCGAGGATCGATTTGCCGGTGGCAAACACGGTGTTCTGCTGGTTCAGCCCCCACAGCACGTGGATGGAGATGTTGGCCTGCGGGTACAGCGCGTAGATCATGAAGCGGTTGATCGGGTGGATCAGCGTCTCGTTGCGCAGGTCCAGCACCACCACCTTGCCCTCGACGCGGGCGCAGCGCTGGATCTGCGCCTTGGCCTGTGCCTCGTGCTCGAAGTACAGCTCGACCCGCTCGCGCACGTCCGGCAGCTGCAGGATCTCTTCGATGGAGTGGTCGCGGCAGTACTTGATCAGGTCCATCATCAATGTGTAGTTGCTGATGCGAAACTCGCGGAAACGGCCAAGGCCGGTACGGGCATCCATCAGGAAATTGAGCAACACCCAGCCGCTCGGATCGAGGATCTCCTCGCGCGAAAACTGCGCGGCGTCGGCCTTGTCCACCGCCGCCATCATGTCATCGGCGATCATCGGGAAGCGCTGCTTGCCGCCGTAGTAGTTGTACACCACGCGCGCGGCGGACGGCGCCGCGGCGTCGATGATGTGGTTCTGCTTGCCGGAGGCGTTGCGCAGGGTTTCGGACAGGTGGTGGTCAAAGGCCAGATGCGCGGCTTCGACGTATGGCAGGTTGGTGGTGATGTCGCGGTCGGTGATGTCGACCTTGCCGTCCTGCATGTCTTTCGGGTGCACGAACTTGATGTCGTTGATCAGCCCGAGCTCGTTGAGCAACACCGCGCAGACCAGACCATCGAAATCACTGCGCGTCACCAGACGAAACTGTCCTGTTGTCATTTCTGTTTCCCTGCCCTGTTTCCATGAATGATGATTCGATCGGGCCGCCTGCCGCCACGATCAATGCTGTCGGCAACTGTACCGCAGTCGGCAAGGGCGTGATAGCCCTGCCAGCTTGTCAGCCACTACCCGGCACCGCATAATCCTGACATATTGTTCCGCCCCCCCGGCCTTGCCGCTTGAAATCGCGGCCGTGGCCGCCATTTCAGCAGACACAGCGCAGTGATTCCGGTGCCGGCCAGTGCAGAAGCGCGGCCCGTCTTCACCGCCCCCGCAGCAGGTCTGCCACCAGCCAGACCGCTTTTGAGAGACAAAGAAAGGCACCATGCTGTACGCAATCACAGGCACCGACGCCCCCGACTCCCTCGACAACCGCCTGGCGGCACGGCCGGAACACCTGGCCCGCCTGCAGGCACTGCAGAACGACGGCCGGCTGCTGCTAGCAGGGCCGTTTCCGGCCATCGACAGCAACGACCCTGGCCCGGCCGGCTTCACCGGCAGCCTGATCGTCGCCGAATTCGACTCGCTGGCCGCGGCCGAGCAATGGGCGAAGGCCGACCCCTATGTTGCCGCCGGCGTCTACGCCAGCGTCAGCGTCAAGCCGTTCCGCAAAGTGCTGCCGGCATGAGCGCCATCATCGAAATCATGCGCAAGCGTCTGACGGCACTGGCGCCGGAACACCTCGACATCGAGGACGACAGCGCCTCCCATGCCGGCCACGCCGGCGCCAAGAGCGGCGGCCACTACAATGTGCTGATCGTCAGCGCCTGTTTCAGCGGCAAGTCGCGCATCGAGCGGCAACGGATGGTGTACGATGCGCTCGGCGACTTGATGCAGCAGGGCATTCACGCCCTGGCACTCAAAACCCTTACTCCGGACGATCTCTGAAATCCACTCCATGAAGAAATCACTCACTATCGCGGCCCTGCTGCTGGCTGCCGTCGGCAGCACCCCGAGCCTGGCCGCACCGGTAGCCACCGTCAACGGCACCGCCATCGACAGCAGCACCCTGGACCAGGCGGTGAAGCAGGTCATCGGCAGCAGCAACGGCCAGCTGAAAGACAGCCCGGCGCTGCGCGAAGAAGTGCGCCAGCGCCTGATCAACCGCGAGCTGATCGTGCAGGCGGCCACCAAGGCCGGCCTCGACAAGAAGCCGGAATTCCAGCAACAGCTGACCGAAGCACGCACCGAATTGCTGCAGCAGGCATTCTTCAAGCAGAGCATCAGCACCAGCCCGGTGTCGGACAGCGCGCTGAAGGCGGCCTACCAGCAGTACAGCGAACGCTTTAACGGCGTGAAGGAAGTGAAAGTCCGCCAGATCATCGTCAACAGCGAAGCCGACGCCAACAGCGTACTGGCCGAGCTGAAAAAAGGCGCCAAGTTCGAAACCCTGGCCGCCAGCAAATCCACCCACCAGCCAAGCCGTGAACGCGGTGGCGATCTGGGCTGGGGAAATCTGGCCTCGATGGAACCGCCACTGGCCGCCGCGCTCCAAGCCATTCCCAAAGGCAAATTCAGCGCCCAGCCGCTGCGCTCCGGCCTCGGCTGGCACCTGTTCAAGGTAGAGGACATCCGCGACGCGAAGCCGCTGCCTTTTGAAACCGTCAAGCCGCAGATCGCCCGCGACCTGCAGGACAAAGCGATTAGTGACGCGATCGGCGAATTGCGTCAGAAAGCCAACATTCAATAACCACTGGAAACCCCGATGAACTTCCCTTTGAAAAAAACCCTGATTGCCGTCAGCCTGCTGACCGCCACTGCCGCCGCGTTCGCCACTTCGGTCAATGGCGTTGCCATCAGCCAGCAGCGTATTGATGCCATCACCCGCATGATGGAAGCGCAAGGCCAGAAATCGACGCCGGAAATGGCGCAAATGGTCAAGGACCAGCTGATCACCGCTGAAATCCTGCGTCAGGAAGCGGTGAAGAAGGGGCTGGACAAGTCCGCCGACTACCTCGCCGAGATCGAGAACGCCAAGGCGATGGCACTGGCCAACCGCCTGATCAAGGAACACCTGCGCACCAACCCGGTGACCGATGCCCAGGCCCGTGCCGAGTACGACAAGGTGAAAGCCGAGTTCCCGGAGCGCAAGAGCTTTGACGCCAGCCACATCCTGGTGAAGACCGAAGCCGAAGCCAAGGCCGTGATCGACGCGCTGAAAAAAGGCAAGCCGTTCGCGCAGCTGGCCAAGGAAAAATCGCTGGATCCGGGCTCCAAGGACAACGGTGGCAACCTGGGCTGGAACGAGCCGGGCACCTTCGTGGCCCCGTTCTCCGAGGCGATGGTGAAGCTGGCCAAGGGCCAGGTGACTGCCACCCCGGTGAAGACCGATTTCGGCTTCCACGTCATCAAGCTGAACGACGTGAAAGTGGAAGCGGCGCCACCGCTGGAAACCCTGCGTCCACAGCTGGAGCAGCGCATCCAGTCGCAGCGCATCGAAGCACTGATCAAGTCGCTGAAGGCCAGCGCCAAGGTGCAGTAAGAAGGCTCAGTAAGCCCGCGTGCTTCCGCCATGAAAAAACCGGCCGCTGGCCGGTTTTTTCATGGCTAAGCGAGCCGCACGACGTTCAGTCGTCGTCCTGCTCCGCCCAGCCCGGCTCGCGCTTCTCGTTGAAGGCACGCACGCCTTCCAGCTGTTCCGCACTGCCGATCAGCGCCAGGAAGGCCGCCTTTTCCGCCGCCAGCTGTGCGGCCAACGTTTGCGCAGGACTGGCTTCGATCAGCCGCCGTGCGGCGTGGATCGCCTGTGGCGACTGCTCGCGCACCCGCGCCGCCAGGCTCAGCGCCACGATCTTGGCCAGCCCGCTTTCCACCACCTCTTCCACCAGCCCGATGGCCAGCGCCTTGTCGGCGGTCACGAACTCGCCGCCGAGAATGAGCCGCTTCGCCCATGGCACGCCGACGCGGTCGGTCAGCGCCTTGGTGCCGCCGGCACAGGGAATCAGCCCGACACGCGCCTCCGGCAGCCCGAGGCTGGCACCGCGCTCGGCCACGATGTAGTCGCAGGCCAGCGCGCACTCCAGCCCGCCGCCCAGCGCGAAGCCGTTCACCGCCGCCACCGTCACGCCGGGATAGTGGCGCACCGCGTCAAACGCCAGCGCAAAGGCGTCTGCCACCTTGCCAGCCTGCGCGGCCGCGCCGTCGCCAAACAGCGCGAGATCGGCACCGGCCGAGAAGTAGCGCTCGCCGGCGCCGGTCAGCACCACCGCGCGGATGGCGGTGTCGGCCGCCAGCGCGTCCATCGCCCGGGCCAGCTCCTGCAACGACTCTATCGTCCACACATTGGCCGGCGGGTTGTTGATCGTGACAATTGCTGATTGCCCAAGACGTTCGACAATGATTTTTTGTGTCATGTGGCACTCCTCCAGCCTCGACAAAGCCCAGCTGAAGCGCAATATTCAACAGCGTTATTCACCGTGGATTCACCGAAAAAAATGGCTACCTTGTGAGCATTGACGCGGGTTTGCTAGCTTTAACCATGGACTATGTTGCTGATTTTGCAAGTTTCGCCCCGCCGGGCAAATGGCGGCGCAATTTGCTGCCAGCCATTCAATAGACCGCGTTTACAAATGGCCGACCGCGACAAGTTCCGCGCCGCGGCCGGGCCCGGCTGCTACACTAGCGGCCATCTTTTTTGCCTGCGTTGTCACCCATGCTGGAAATCAGTCTGCTGTCCCTGTTTCTTGCCGGCCTGCTTGGCGGCGTGCACTGCCTCGGCATGTGTGGCGGCATCGTCACCGCCATTTCGCTGGGCAAGTCGCAAACGGCGCCGCTGTGGCACCTGCTGTGCTACAACGTTGGCCGCATCGGCAGCTATGTCTGTGCCGGCGCGCTGCTCGGCGGCCTGGCGCAGTGGGGGCTGAGCCAGGCGGCGTACCAGCCGCTGCAAACCGCGCTGTTCATTGCGGCCAACCTGCTGCTGATCCTGCTCGGTCTGTACCTGGCCGGTCTGTCCGCCGCCATCACCCGCATCGAACACCTCGGGCGGCCGCTGTGGCGGCGCCTGCAGCCGCTGACCCGCCGCTACCTGCCGGTGCGCACCGCCCGCCAGGCACTGCTGGCCGGTGCGATCTGGGGCTGGCTGCCGTGCGGGCTGGTCTATACCGCCAGCATCGCCGCGCTGGCCTCCGGCGGTGCCGGCCAGGGTGCGCTGGTGATGCTGGCCTTCGGCCTTGGCACCCTGCCCAACCTGCTGCTGATGGGGCTGTTTGCCAGCAAGCTGCAGCAGCTGAAACAGCAACGGCCAGTCCGCCTGGTGGCGGGACTGGCCGTGATGGCACTCGGTGGCTGGCACCTGTGGCTGCTGCTTACATCGACTGGCTAAGCGCGGTCACGTTGCTGCGGAACATCTCCAGATAGCTGCGCGCGCCGGGCTGGCTGGACAGCGCATCGGAGTACAGCTTGCCGCCGACCTTGACGCCGGCTTCTTTCGCCAGCTGGTCGATCAGGCGCCGGTCGGACATGTTCTCGATGAACACCGCCTTCACCTGTTCCTTTTTCACCTGACGGATCAGCTGCGCCACCGACTTGGCCGAGGCCTCGGCGTCGGTGCTCACCCCTTGCGGCGCCATGAAGCGGATCGCGTAGCGCTGGCCGAGGTAGGCGAAGGCATCGTGCGAGGTCAGCACCTTGCGCCGCGCCGCCGGCACCGCGGCAAACTGCTTGCCGGCCCAGCTGTCCAGCTCCTGCAGTCGCGCCTTGTAGGCGGCAGCGCGCTCGCGGTAGTAAGCGGCGCCGGCGGCATCGGCGCGGCTGAGGCCGGCGGCGATGTTGTCGACATAGCGCAGCACGTGCTGCGGGTTGTGCCAGGCGTGCGGATCGGCACGGCCGTGGTCATGGCCATGCTCGTCGTGGCCGTGCTCGTCTTCCGCCACCTCTAGCGGCTTGATGCCGTTGCCGGCGGTCACGGTCACGCCCTTGAAGTTGGCCGACTTGTTCAGACGATTGATCCAGCCTTCGAAACCGAGGCCGTTGACCACGAATACCTTGGCCTCGGCCAGCTTCTTGACATCGGCCGGCTTGGGCTGGAACACATGGGCGTCCTGGTCGGTACCAACCAGCGACACCACGCTGACGCGCTCGCCACCGACTTCGCGGGTGATGTCGGCCATGATGCTGAAGCTGGCGACCACCGGCAGGTTGGCCCACGCCGCCAGCGGCGACAACAGCAGGCTGCTCACAATAATTTTCCGTACGTTCACGCGCTCAACTCTCCAAATGACGTTGCCGCAGCAGGCGGGGCAACACGCCGCCCTGCGGGGCAACAAACAGCGAAACGATATAGAACAGGCCGGCCAGCAGGATGATGCACGGCCCGGACGGCAGCTCGACGTGATAGGACAGCAGCAGCCCACCCATGCCCGCCAGCGCGGCGATCAGGAAGGCCGCCAGCAGCATGCCGCCGACGGTGGCCGCCCACAGCCGCGAGCAGATCGCCGGCAGCATCATCAGCCCCACCGACATCAGCGTGCCCAGCGCCTGGAAGCCCGACACCAGATTCAGCACCACCAGCAGCAGGAACAACAGGTGCCACACGCTGCCGTGGCCGCCGACCGCACGCAGGAACACCGGATCGAGGCTTTCCAGCAGCAGCGGGCGATAGATCACCGCCAGCGTCAGCAGCGTCACGCTGGCGACGCTGGCCACCAGCAGCAGCGCGGCATCGTCCACTGCCAGCACCGAGCCGAACAGCAGGTGCATCAGGTCGACATTGCTGCCGCTGCTGGACACCAGCAGCACGCCGATGGCCAGCGACAGCAGATAGAAGGCGGCAAAGCTCGCGTCTTCCTTGATCTCGGTAAAGCGCGTCGCCAGCCCGGCAAAGCCGGCCACCAGCACGCCGGCGACAAAGCCGCCGAGGCTCATCGCCGGCAGACTCAGACCGGCAATGAGGAAGCCGACCGCGGCGCCAGGCAGCACCGCGTGGCTCATCGCGTCGCCGACCAGGCTCATGCGCCGCATCACCAGGAACAGGCCGACCGGCGCGCTACCCAGCGCCAGCGCCAGGCACGCCACCAGCGCGCGGCGCATGAAGGCGAATTCGACAAAGGGCGCCAGCACCCATTGGTACAGGAAATCGATCACTGAATTACTCCATCCACGCGGCACACCGGGGCATTGGCCGACCAGTGCGCGGCGGTATCGCTGGCGCGGCGCAGCTTGTCCGCGGTCAGCACCTCGGCGGTGTCGCCCCAGGCGATCACCTCGCGCGCCATCAGCAGCGTCTGCGGAAAGTGCTCGCGCACCTGCTGCTCGTCGTGCAGCACCGCGATCACGGTGCGCCCTTCCGTCTTCCAGCGTTCTACCAGCGCCAGCAGGTCGGCGGTGGTGGCGGCGTCGACGGCGTTGAACGGTTCGTCGAGCAGAATCAGCGGCGCGTCCTGCACCAGGATGCGGGCGAACAGCACGCGCTGGAACTGGCCGCTGGACAGCGCCGCGATCGGACGGGTGGCGAAGTCCTCCAGACCGACGGTCACCAGCGCGTTCCACGACGCGTCGTCATCGTTGCGGCCAACCTTGCCGAACAGGCCGCTGCGCTGCCAGTGACCGCTGGACACCAGATCGATCACCGACACCGGCAGCGAACGGTCGATTTCCGACTGCTGCGGCAGATAGGCCATGTCGCGACGTGCCACGCCGCGCATCAGCACGCGGCCGGCATCCGGCTTCAGCGCGCCCATGATGGCTTTCAGCAAGGTGCTCTTGCCGGCGCCGTTGGGGCCGAAGATCGCCGTGGCCTGGCCGTCGGCAAAACTGCCGCTGACGTGGTGCACGGCGGGGTGGCGACGGTAGGATACCGTCAGGTTTTCCAGGCGGATCATGCCACCTCCTGCAATGCCCAGTGCACCAGCAGCCACAACGCGGCCAGCGGCAGCGCGGCCAGCAGCAGACGCTGGCCGGCGGACAGCGACAGCAGGCGCCAGCGCGGCAGGTGCGAGGTTTCTCCGGCGGCATGCGGGTGCGGATGGGAGTGGGCATGCGCGGCGCCGTGTGCGTGCGCATGATCGTGCGAATGGTGCTCGTGCTGATGGGAAGGTGTCATGCCGCTCATGCCCCGTTCTCGCTGCCGGCCGGCAATACGCAGGCCTGGATGGCGGCTTCCAGCGCGTCGGCGTCGATCTGGCTGCCGATCACCTCGAAGCGGCTGTCGCGGCGCCACGCCACCTGGTTGGCCGCCCACTGCCCTTCGGTCCAGTTCAGCCACAGCCAGGTATCCAGCACGCGGAACACGCCCTTGGCGCGCACCAGGCCGTCGACCAGCTGCGGCAGGCGGTCGAACAAGTCGGTCAGCGCCTCGCCGGAGAACTCCGCTTCCGGCGCGAAAGTCCAGCCCTGCGACTGCCAGCCGGAAGCATCGCCCGGCCGTACCGCCGGCCGGTAGCGCGACTTGTTCTGCACCGCGGCGTCCAGCCACGCAGGATCGGCGGCGCCGTCGCAGATCTCGGCGATCAGCGACTTGGGCGGAAACAGCGCGGCGGCCTTGTCGCGGTATGCGGCCAACGTTGGCGCGTCGGCGAGGTCGCACTTGGTGGCCAGCAGCACGTCGGCAATCATCACCTGGTCGCGGTACAGCGGCTGGCGGAAGTAGTCGTTGTTGGCGAACTGGCGTGGATCGACCAGCGTCATCACCGCGCCCACTTCCAGCGCGTTGCCCAGCGGCTCGGCGCGCAACTCGTCGATCAGCCCGGCGGCGTGAGCGAGGCCGCTGGCCTCGATGATCAGCCGGTCCGGCCGCTCACGGCGCAACAGGTTGGCGACGGTGACCGTCATCTGCGGCCCGGCGACGCAGCACAGGCAGCCGCCAGCGATCTCGGCAATCGGCAGCTCGCCGTTGTCCAGCACCGCGCCGTCGATGCCGATCTCGCCGAACTCGTTGACGATGATCGCCCATTTTTCATGTTGTGGCCGCTGCGCGATCAGGTGGCGCAGCGCCGTGGTCTTGCCCACCCCGAGAAAGCCGGTGAGCACGTTGACAGTGGTTTTTTTCATACTCGACATGCCTGGCACAGTCCGGTCAGTAAAAGGTTTTGTTGTGCGATGGCAAAGCCCTGCGCTGCCGCCTGCTGTCGCAGTGTGTCCAGCGCCGGCGCCGCCTCCAGCTCGTTGACGCTGCCACAGGCGGTGCACACCAGGATCAGCCCTTCGTGGCAGCAGCCGACGTGGCTGCACACGATATAACCGTTGAGCGCGTCGACCTTGTGCAGCAGACCGGCTTCCACCAGGAAGTCCAGCGCCCGGTACACCGTCGGCGGTGCGGCAATGCCGCGCTCGCGCTGCAGATCGGCCAGCACCTGATAGGCCTTGACCACGCCTTCGTGCGCCAGCACCAGCTCCAGCACCTGACGGCGCAGCGCGGTCAGCTTCACGCCTTGTTGCTGGCACTGGTGGTCGGCCGCGGCCATAAAGCCAGCTTTATCCATGACAAGTCACCGGGAGTTAAAAGAATGAGGGAGACAATTAGCAGCAATTCTTAAATGTTACTATATAACAACACCGTTAACAACTGTTAACCGCCCGCCGCTTCGATGGTGCAGTGCGGTGTGCTAAGCTGTCGGCATTGATTGCCTACCCCATCCGTAAGGAGCCTGCAGATGAAACAGCTACTGCTCACCGTGTTGTCCTGTACCGTGCTACTGAGCCCGGCATTTGCCGCCGACCCGGTCGCCCAGCGCCAGGAAATCTTCAAGCAGTACAAGCAAACCGTCGGCACCATGGCCAAGACCGTGAAGGGCGAAACGCCGTACAGCAAGGACGAGTTCGCCAAGCTGGCCGCGCACCTGGATGCGCTGGCGCAGCAGCCCTGGCAGCACTTCCCGGCCGGCAGCGACAAGGGCAAGACCGACGCCCGCGCCGAGATCTGGAGCAAGCCGCAAGACTGGAAAGCCGCCATCGACAAGCACAAGACCGAGACCGCCAAGCTGAAGCAGACCGCCGCCGGCGGTGACCTCGCCGCGATCAAGGCGCAGTTTGGCGCCACCCAGAAAACCTGCAAGGCCTGTCACGACAGCTTCCGCAACGACTGAGTCCGGCGTCCGCCACCGCGTTCAGCCCCGAGCGGGGCTGAACTTTTTTGGGCGCCCGGCGCCCAATGGCCACCCTCCCCACCCGCATCAAGATCATGAAAAAAATTCTCCTGCTTGCCACCCTCGCCCTCCTTGCCACCACCAGCCAGGCCGGCCCCGGCGAAGACCGCCAGAAAGCCTTCAAACAGGTACTGCGCAGCTTCGAGCCGATGGGGGTGATGCTGCGCGGCAGCGGCTATCGCAAGGATGTGTTCATCAAGCACGCCGACGCGCTGAAAGCGGTCGCAGCGGCCCCGTTCAGCCAGTTCAAGCCGGGCACCATCGACGACGTCAGCCGCGCCAAGCCGGCGATCTGGAGCGAGCCGGCAAAATGGAAGGCCGAACAGGACAAGTTCCTGCTCGCGGTTGACCAGCTGCAGAAAACCGCGCGCGGCGACGACCTCGCCGCCATCCGCCGCGATTACGGCGCCGTGGCCGCCAGCTGCAAGGCCTGTCACGACAGCTTCCGCGGCCCGATGCGCTAAGCGGCGCAGCACCCAAGCAAAAACCGCCAGCCCTTATCGGCTGGCGGTTTTTTCATGACCGCTGACGACTCAGGCCGCCATGCTGGCCGCCAGCCACGGTACGCCACCAAACACCAGCAGCGCCACCAGCAGCAACAGCAACAGCGCCAGCCACAGCGGCGCAAAGCGCAACGGTGCGGCATCGGCCGGCAGCGCCTTCATCCCGCTCAGCATCGGGCGCACCAGATCGGTGTTGCGGCCAACCTTGTAGAACAGCACCGCCAGCACATGCACCGCCGCCAGCAGCAGCAATACGTCAAACGACGACTTGTGCCAGCCGGTAACCTGCTCGGCCAGCTCGCCGTCGATCAGCACCTTCAGCGGGCCGTCGTAGAGGTAGCTGTTGACGTCTGCGGCAAACAGCCCCAGCCCGGCCTGCAGCAACAGCGCCAGCAGCAGCGCCAGCACCATCCAGCCGCCCAGCGGGTTGTGTCCCGGCTGCGCCATCACCGGCAGCTGCCCGGCCAGATAGGCACGGATACGCGCCGGCCCGGCGAGAAAACTGCTGAAGCGCGCCGTCTGGCTACCACACAGCCCCCACAGCACGCGGAACAACAGCAGCACCAGCATCAGCATGCCAAGGCGCAGATGCCATTCCATCCAGTCGCCGCCCTGCTCGCCGGTGAACCACAGCCCGGCAAAAACCGGCAACATCGTCCAGTGAAACAGCCGCGTCGGCACATCCCACACCTTGATCATCCTGCTCATGTTTGCTGCATCCTTTCCTGTTTGCGCGACTGGCGGCCAAGCCCGGCATTGTTCACCCAAAGCCGGGCCGCCACCAGAGCGCGCGTTACGAAGCGTCATTTTCGGTTAAAATCGCCATCTTTTGTTGCAACGCCAACAGGCGCAATCGTTACCGCGCGGCCCACAGCCCGCGTCCTGCTCATGTGGAGAAGAAATACATGCACCAATCCAGCCTTATCCAGGAACTGCAAGCTCGCGGCCTGATCGCCCAGCAAACCGACGCGGCGGCACTCGACGAACTGCTGGCTAAGGAAAGTGTGACCTTGTATTGCGGCTTCGACCCGACCGCCGACAGCCTCCACCTCGGCCACCTGGTACCGGTGCTGGTACTGCGCCGCTTCCAGCAAGCCGGCCACCGCCCGATCGCCCTCGTCGGCGGCGCCACCGGCATGATCGGCGACCCCAGCTTCAAGGCCACCGAGCGCAAGCTGAACACTCCGGACGTGATCGCAGGCTGGGTCGACAAGATCCGTGGCCAGGTATCGCCGTTCCTGAGCTTTGAAGGCGATAACGCCGCGATCATGGCCAACAACTACGACTGGTTTGGCGGCATGGGCGCGCTGGAGTTCCTGCGCGACATCGGCAAGCACTTCTCGGTCAACCAGATGATCAAGAAGGAATCGGTACAGCAGCGCATCAGCCGCGAAGACCAGGGCATCAGCTACACCGAATTCAGCTACAGCCTGCTGCAGGGCTACGATTTCACCGAGCTGAACCGCCGCCACGGCTGCAGGCTGCAGATCGGCGGCTCCGACCAGTGGGGCAACATCACCGCCGGCACCGACCTCACCCGCCGCATCAACCAGCAACACGTGTTCGGCCTGACCCTGCCGCTGGTGACCAAGGCCGACGGCACCAAGTTCGGCAAGACCGAAGGCGGCGCGATCTGGCTGGACGCGAGCAAGACCTCGCCGTACGCGTTCTACCAGTTCTGGCTGAATACCGCCGACGCCGACGTGTACAAGTTCCTGCGCTACTTCAGCTTCCTGTCGGTGGCCGAGATCGCCGCCATCGAAGAGCAGGACAAGGCCAGCGGCAGCAAGCCGCAAGCGCAGCGCATCCTGGCGGAACAGGTCACCGCGCTGGTGCACGGCCAGGATGCCGTGGCCGCCGCGCAGCGCATCAGCGCCAGCCTGTTCTCCGGCAGCCTGCACGAGCTGACCGCGTCCGACTTCGCGCAGCTGGCACAGGACGGCATGCCCAGCCTGCAACTGCCACGCGACAGCAGCGGCCTGATCGACGCGCTGGTGGCCGGCGGCCTGGCCAAGTCCAAATCGGAAGCGCGCACCTTCATCCAGAGCGGCGCCGTCAGCGTCAACGGCACCAAGATCGACAGCCTCGAACACCAGATCAGCGACGGCGAGCGCCTGTTCGGCCACTACAGCCTGCTCAAGCGCGGCAAGAAGCACCACACCCTGCTCTGCTGGCAATAAGCAACTGCGGCCAACGTTGGCCGCAGCTTGCCGCCGACAGCCATGCCTTTGCATGGCTGTTTTCATTTCTGCCACCGAATCGGGAAAATTAACTATTCAGCGTAGGCAAGGCTATCTATTATCCGTAATGACATCAGCAAAACAATAATTGCCGCGCCGGCGCAGCCGCCACCGGCCACCGCAGCACCCGGGACAACACCGCACGACAAGGCCTGACCTGAACCACCGCGGGCAGCGACGACGCCGCCCGCCATTTGCCGGGGTGAGCAAGGGCATGACACAACACCGCAATCGCAATACCACGCAGCTGCCCGGCCTGGTCTGGCCGTTCATTGCCGTTGCCCTGCTGCTGGCGGCACTGGGCGGCGTCAGCCTGGAGATCCAGTCCGCGGTGCGTTCCTACGTCAGCGGCGAGAGCCTGTGGTCCAAAGGGCAAAAAGATGCCATCTACTATCTCACCCTGTACGCCGACAGTCATGACGAACGCCACTTCCACCAGTACCAGACCGCCATCGCCATCCCGCTCGGCGACCACGCCGCGCGCATGGCGCTGGAACAGCCGGTGCCGGATCTGGCGCTGGCCCGCGCCGGCTTCCTGCAGGGCGGCAACCACCCGCAGGACATTGCCGGCCTGATCTGGCTGTACCAGAACTTCCGCCAGTTCAGCCACCTGCAACAGGCGATTGCGCACTGGGAATTCGGCGACCGCAACCTGCAGGCGCTGACCGGGCTGGCCGAGCAGATGCACTTCCAGATCAGCGGCGGGCTGGCCAGCCCGCGCGACATTGTCGAGTGGAAGGCGGAAATCTACGCCATCAACGACCGCCTCACCCCGATGGAGAAAGCCTTTTCCGACACCCTCGGCCAAGGCTCGCGCGTCATCCAGCGGCTATTGCTGGCCGCCAACCTGGCCAGCGCCGCGCTGCTGATCCTGCTGGCGCTGTTTCGCACCCGCAAGCTGCTGGGCCAGCGCCAGTCCTTCGAAAGCGCGCTGCAGGCGGAAAAGGAACGCGCGCAGGTCACCCTCGCCTCCATCGGCGACGCGGTGATCACCACCGACGCCGACGGCCTGACCGCCTACATGAACCCGGCGGCGGAACAGCTGACCGCGTGGACGGTGGCGCAGGCGCAGGGGCTGCCGCTCGGCTCGCTGTTCCGCATCGTCGACGAGGACTCCCAGCAGGAAGGGCTGGCGCTGATCGAGCAGATCCTGGCCGGCGGCCACAGCCACGGCAGCAGCAGCCACTCCCAGCTGATGGTGCGCCTGGACGGCAGCGCGGTGTCGGTGGCGCTGGTGGCGGCGCCGATCCACAGCGACGGCCAGATCAGCGGGGCGGTGCTGGTACTGCACGACATGACGCGGGAGCGGCAGTACATCGCCAGCCTGTCGTGGCAAGCCTCGCACGATGCACTGACCGGTCTGGCCAACCGCCGCGAGTTCGAATACCGACTGGAGCAGGCACTGGCCAATCTCGACCGCCAGCACGAAGGCCACCAGCAACACGCGCTGATGTTCCTCGACCTTGACCAGTTCAAGGTGGTCAACGACACCTGCGGCCACGCCGCCGGCGACGAGCTGCTGCGCCAGATCTGCCTGCTGCTGCAGCAGCGGCTGCGCGACAGCGACACCCTCGCCCGCCTCGGCGGCGACGAGTTCGGCATCCTGCTGGAGCAATGCCCGGTCGATGCCGCGCTACAGATTGCCGAAAGCCTGCGCCAGACGGTACAGGACCTGCATTTCGTGTGGGGCGGCCGCCCGTTCAACGTCAGTGTCAGCATCGGCCTGGTACACATCACCGGCGCACTGACCACGCTTGCCGAGGCGCTGCGCGCCGCCGACGTTGCCTGCTACATGGCCAAGGAAAAGGGGCGCAACCGGGTACAGCTCTACCATCCGGACGATTCGGAACTGTCGCTGCGCTTTGGCGAGATGGCCTGGGTGCAGCGCATCCACCTGGCGCTGGAGGAGCAGCGGCTGTGCCTGTACGCGCAGGAAATCGCACCGCTGGGCCGCGACAGCGACAGTGGCAGCCATGTCGAGCTGCTGCTGCGCCTGCACGACGAGGTTGGCCGCCTGGTGCCGCCGATCAGCTTCATCCCGGCGGCGGAGCGCTACGGGCTGATGCCGCTGATCGACCGCTGGGTGGTGCAGAACGCGTTCACCATCCTCGCCGCGCGGCTGCGCTGCTACAAGGCAACGCCGATCGGCACCTGCGCCATCAACCTGTCCGGCACCACCATCGGCGACCAGGCGTTTCTGGACTTCCTGCGCGAGCAGTTCCGCCTGCATGCGATCCCGCCGCGCATGATCTGCTTCGAGATCACCGAGACCAGCGCCATCGCCAATCTCGCCAGCGCCATCCACTTCATCACCGAGCTGCAGACCCTCGGCTGCCGCTTCTCGCTGGACGACTTCGGCGCCGGCATGTCCTCGTTCACCTACCTGAAGCACCTGCCGGTGGACTACCTGAAGATCGACGGCGGCTTCGTCAAGGACATGCTCGACGACCCGATCGACCGCGCCATGGTCGAGGTCATCAACCACATCGGCCACGTGATGGGCAAGCGCACCATTGCCGAATTCGTGGAAACACCGGCGATGCTGCAGGCGCTGGCCGACATCGGCGTCGACTACGCGCAGGGTTACGCCGTGGCCAAGCCGCAGCCGTTCAACTGCGACTGCGAGCTGCAGCACGACTTCCGCCGCGTCTGCGCGACACCTGCGGGGGTTGCGCCCGCCATCACGCAGTCTGCCGTGCCGCCACAGCCGGCCAACAGCAGCCAGGGCGCGACGCCGTGAACCGCGAGTTCGTGCGCAGCGGCGCATTACGCAGCCCGCACAGCTATCCGGAATGGGCGCAGCAGCTGCTTGCCGACTGCGCCGCCGCCAGGCAGCGCGTGGTGCGGCACGAGTTCTACCAGCGGCTGCGCGATGCCGAGCTCGGCGATGACGCACTGCGGCTGTTCCTGATCGGGGTGTGGCCGGTGGTCGAGCAGTTTCCGCTGTACATGGCGCAAAACCTGCTCAAGACCCGCTATGGCCGCCATCGCGGCGAAGACATGGCGCGGCGGTTTCTGGTGCGCAACATCCGTGTCGAGCAGAACCACGCCGACTACTGGCTCGCGTGGGCCGCCGCCTGCGGCATCGCGGCGACCGAGCTGCAGGCGCAGCGGGTGCCGGAGCCATTGCAGCAACTCGGCCACTGGTGCCGGCACAACAGCCGCCACCACTCGCTACTGCTGGCGCTGGCCGCCACCAATTACGCCATCGATGGCGCCACCGGCGAGTGGACGCAACTGGTCTGCGCGCCGGGCATCTATGAAGCCTCGCTGCCCGCGATGCAGCGTAAGAGCGCGATGCGCTGGCTGAAGCTGCACGCCCGCTACGACGACGATCACCCGTGGGAAGCGCTGGACATCGTCTGCACCCTGGCAGGGCGCGACGCCGACGCCGGCACGCGCCGAGCGCTGCAAGCCGCCATCGGCAACAGCTACCACTACATGCAGCTGGCCCTCGACTGCTGCCTGCAACAGGAACAGGCCGTGCCGGGCTAGCCGGTGCGCCAGCCCAGGGTTGGCCGCATCAACCGACGCTGACGCGCAGGTCGCAACCACCCTCTGCCGCCACGTCGTGATAGCGCAGCAGCCCCGGCACATCGGCCGGTAGCGCCTCGTCCACCGGTTTGCCCTGCAGCAGCGCCAGTGCCGGCCGCACCACCGCCGCCAGCAAGGCTTCGTTGCTATCCAGCGCCGCCAGCTGCAGCGTATAAGTCCACTCCGCGCCGAAGTGGGATTCGCTCTCCTCCCACCACAGCAGGCGGTTGCCGCGGTTTTCCCACGGCTGCCACGCGCTGGCCGGGAAGCCAACAAAGGCATCGTACTCAAAGGCAAACTCACAGGCCCAGTGCGCCACGTGCAGCACCGCGCCCACCGGCGTGCCATCCTGTTGCAGCGGCACGCCGTCACCGGCAAGGCTGACCTGGTAATTGAGCCAGCCGCCGATGAATTCCTTCCTTTTCTTGTTGCGCACGATCAGCGGCAGGCTGCTGGCCAGTGCCACCCGCCCCAGCGCCGGCACTTGCTGCACGCTTTCCTCGACACTGCCAAGCTTGTGGCACAGCTTGGCCGCGCCGAGCACCTCGCCCAGCAGCGCATCCAGCTGCTGTTGCAGGGCCTTGGCGTGACGCCATTGTTCGTTACTGATGGCAGCGGGCTGGGCGTCATGGTTCATGCGATGGTGTCCTTGTATTGCGAAATCAAAAACAACAACGGCGCCCACTGGCGCCGTTGTCGGAGTGTTGCGGCCAACCTTACACGCCGGCCTCGTGAGCCTGCACGTCAGCGTGATAGCTGGAACGCACCATGGCACCGACGGCGGCGTGCTTGAAGCCCATTTCGTAGGCACGGGTTTCGTACTGTTTGAACACGTCCGGATGCACGTAGCGCAACACCGGCAGGTGACCGTCGGTCGGCTGCAGGTACTGGCCGATGGTGATCATGTCGATATCGTGGGCGCGCATGTCGGCCATCACTTCGTACACTTCTTCATCGGTTTCGCCGAGGCCGACCATGATGCCGGACTTGGTGCGCACTTCCGGATTACGCGCCTTGTACTCTTTCAGCAGCGTCAGCGAGTGCTGGTAGTCGGAGCCGGGACGGGCCTGCTTGTACAGGCGTGGCGCGGTTTCCAGGTTGTGGTTCATCACGTCCGGCGGTGTGGCGCTGAGGATGTCCAGCGCGATGTCAAGACGGCCGCGGAAGTCCGGCACCAGCACCTCGATCTGGGTGCCCGGCGACTGCTTGCGCACTTCGCTGATGCAGTCGGCAAAGTGCTGGGCACCGCCGTCGCGCAGGTCGTCACGGTCGACCGAGGTCACCACCACGTAGCGCAGCTTGAGCGCGGCCACGGTTTCGGCGAGGTGGATCGGTTCCTGCGCGTCCAGCGGGTTCGGGCGGCCGTGGCCGACGTCACAGAACGGGCAGCGGCGGGTACAGATGTCGCCCATGATCATGAAGGTGGCGGTGCCCTTGCTGAAGCATTCGCCGATGTTCGGGCAGGTCGCCTCTTCACAGACGGTGTGCAGCTTCTGCTCGCGCAGGATCTGCTTGATCTCGTTGAAACGCTGGCCATTGGGCAGCTTGGCGCGAATCCACTCCGGCTTTTTGAGCTTTTCGTCGAGCGGCACGATCTTGATCGGAATGCGTGCCGTCTTGTCAGCGCCTTTGTGTTTTACGCCAACCTGGTTTTCCAGTTTCATGCTGTCTCCTTCATCACCGTCAGGTGTCGCTCCAGCTGCGGCAGCAGCCGTTCGGCGGCTTGCGCAACGGTCAGCGCAACGCCTTGTTCTTTGATTTGCGTGACCTTGAGGCCGGCATAGCCGCAAGGGTTGATCCACAGGAACGGCGTCAGGTCCATGTCCACGTTCAGGCTCAGCCCGTGGTAGACGGCACCGTTCTTGATGCGCAGGCCCAGCGATGCGATCTTCTCGCCGCCGACATAGACCCCGGGGGCGTTGACATCGCCGTAGGCGGCAATGCCCAGCTCACCCAGCATGTCGATGATCGCCTGCTCGATGCGGCGCACCAGCTCACGCACGCCGATGCCCATACGCTTGAAATCGATCAGCAGGTAGACCACCAGCTGGCCGGGGCCGTGGTAGGTGACCTGGCCGCCGCGATCGCACTTCACCACCTCGATGCTGCTGGGCATGATCAGGTGCTCCGGCTTGCCGGCCAGGCCCAGGGTGTACACCGGCGGGTGCTCGACACACCACAACTCGTCCGGCGTTGCTTGCGTGCGGCTGTCGGTGAAGGCCTGCATGGCCTGCCAGGTCGGCGTGTAGTCGACCAGACCCAGCTGTTTGACGAGGCGGCTCATCACTTACAGCGCAAACTTGACGAGGGAATGGCTGGACAGCGCGCGGTAGATGTCGTCCAGCTGCTCGCGCGACATCGCGGTCACGGTGATGGTCAGCGACACGTAACGGCCACTGGAGCTGTCACGCGCCACGATGTCGGTGATGTCCAGATCCGGCGCGTGCAGGCGCACCACTTCGAAAATGGTGGGGTGGAAGTCCGGATGCTGCTCGCCCATCACCTTGATCGGGAAGCGGCACGGAAACTCCATCAACTCTTTCTGCTCTTCACTCATGGTTCTGTACTCGAATATTCCTGATGTTCAAGGTTGGCCGCAGTCAGGTGCGGCCAACCTTGCGTGGCGCCTTACCAGCCCAGCCACAACTTGAGGCTATCCCACAGGCGGCTGAAGAAGCCACCCTCTTCCACCGCCTTCAAGGCCTGTACCGGGCGCTCCAGCAGTACCTTGCCGTCCAGCGACACGGTCAGCTTGCCGACTTCCTGGCCCTGCTTGATCGGCGCGATCACCGGCTGCAACGTTTTCATTTCCGCCTTCAGGCGGCTGGTTGCGCCCTTGCTGACGGTGATGTGCACGTCGCGGTCAAAGCCGATGGCCAGCGTCGAGGCGGCCCCCTTGTATACCGGCAGCGTCGAGACGGTTTGTCCGGCAGTATACAATTTGGGCGTTTCGAAAAACTGCAAGCCGTAGTTGAGCAATTTCGAGCTTTCCACCGCGCGCGCTTCCGGGCTGGCGGTGCCGACCACAACCGACAGCACGCGGCGGCCGTCGCGGCGGCTGGAGGCGATCAGGTTGTAACCGGCGCCCTCGGTGTGACCGGTCTTCATGCCGTCCACGTTCGGGTCGCGGTACAGCAGCAGGTTGCGGTTCGGCTGGGTGATGTTGTTATAGGTAAACGACTTGATCGAATAGGTCGGGTAGTACTGCGGGAAATCATGGATGATCGCCGCCGACAGCGTCGCCAGATCGCGCACCGAGGTAAAGTGCTCGGGGTCCGGCAGACCGGTGGAATTCTTGAAGTTGCTGGCCTTCATGCCCAGGCGCTTGGCCTCGGCCGTCATCATCTGCGCGAACACTTGTTCGCTGCCGGCAATGGCTTCGGCCAGTGTCACGCAGGCGTCGTTGCCGGACTGCACGATCATGCCCTTGATCAGGTTGTCGACCGTGACCGGCACTTTCGGGTCGAGGAACATGCGCGAGCCTTCCTGCTTCCAGCCCACCTGCGACACGGTCAGCATCTGGTCCAGCGTCAGGCGTTTTTCCTTCAGCGCCTTGAAGGTGAGATAGGCCGTCATCAGCTTGGTCAGCGAGGCAGGTTCGACACGCATGTCCGGATCGCGGGCCGCGATGATCTGGCCACTCTGATAGTCCATCAGAAAATACGCTTTCCCCGCGATTTCCGGAACCGGCGGCACGAAAGCGGTACTGGCCTGGGCCAGCGTGGAGAGAGACAAGGCGGCTACAAGCAGTGCAGAGGTAATCTTTTTCATCAGAGGCAAAACACGATTAGGGTGGGTTCAAGGCAAAGCAGGCGGGGATTATACACCCAAGCCCGCGCTTCATTCGCGCCGCGACGCAGGTTTTTCTTTACAAAACAAGCCCGCGCACTGCGCCGACCGCCGCCGCAATGCAGCAATCTTTGCCTTACGGCGCTTTTCGCTGGCACTTGGTTCCTGTTAATCTGGTGATTCACAAAAAAAGACATCATCCGGACACCGATCACCATGCCGCATCCCAAGGACTATCTAGAACGCATTCTTACTTCCAACGTCTACGACGTGGCCATCGAGAGCCCGCTGGACGTGGCGGCCAACCTCAGCCGCCGCACCGGCAACACCATTCTGCTCAAGCGCGAAGACTTGCAGCCGGTGTTCTCGTTCAAGCTGCGCGGCGCCTACAACAAGATGTCCAAGCTGACGCCGGAACAGCTGGCCCGCGGCGTGATTACCGCCAGCGCCGGCAACCACGCGCAGGGCGTAGCGCTGTCGGCGCAGCGCATCGGCTGTGAAGCCACCATCGTGATGCCGGTCACCACCCCGCAGGTGAAGATCGACGGCGTCACCCGTCGCGGCGGCAAGGTGGTGCTGGCCGGCGAATCGTTCAGCGACGCCTACCAGCACACCATGAAACTGGTGGCCGAAAACGGCATGACCTACATCCCGCCGTTTGACGACCCGGACGTGATCGCCGGCCAGGGCACCATCGGCATGGAAATCCTGCGCCAGCACCCCGGCCCGATCGACGCGGTGTTCGTCGCCATCGGCGGCGGCGGCCTCGCCGCCGGCGTCGCCAGCTACATCAAGCGGCTGAAGCCGGAAATCAAGATCATCGGCGTGCAGCCGGTCGATTCCGACGCCATGAAGCAGTCGATCGAGGCCGGCCACCGCGTCGAGCTGAAGGATGTCGGTCTGTTCGCCGATGGCGTGGCGGTGAAGCTGGTGGGTGAGGAAACCTTCCGAATCTGCCGCGAGCTGCTGGACGAGATCATGCTGGTCGATACCGACGCCATCTGCGCCGCGATCAAGGACATCTTCGAGGACACCCGCTCCATCACCGAACCGGCCGGCGCGCTGGCGGTGGCGGCGGTCAAGACCTATATCGAGCGCGAAGGCTGCAGCGGCAAGACCTTTGTCGCCATCAACTGCGGCGCCAACATGAACTTCGACCGCCTGCGCCACGTGTCGGAGCGCTCCGAACTTGGCGAGCGCCGTGAGGCGGTGATCGCGGTCACCATCCCGGAGAAGCCGGGCAGCTTCAAGAAGTTCTGCAGCGTGGTCGGCAACCGCAACATCACCGAATTCAACTACCGCTTTGCCGATCCGAGCATCGCCCACGTGTTTGTCGGGGTGCAGATCAGCGGCAAGGAAGACGTTGCCCGCATCGTGGCCGACCTGCAAGCCAACGAGCTGGACGGGCTGGACCTGACCGACAACGAGCTGGCCAAGCTGCACATCCGCCATCTGGTCGGCGGCCACGCGCCGCAGCTGAAAGACGAGCGCGTGTTCCGCTTCGAGTTCCCGGAACGTCCGGGCGCGCTGATGCGCTTCCTGGATGCGATGCACACCAACTGGAACATCAGCCTGTTCCACTACCGCAACCATGGCGCCGACTACGCGCGCGTGCTGGTCGGCATCCAGGTGCCAAGCGAGGACAATGCCGCGTTCCAGCAATTCCTCGACAGCCTCGGCTACCCGTGCGTGGAAGAAACCAACAACCCGGCGTACAAGCTGTTCCTCGGCAAGACCGTCCGCTGAACCACCCCGCCCGCTTGCGGCCAACCTTGTCCCAAGGTTGGCCGCAAGCCATTACCGGAGACTGCAGCAATCATGATCAAGGCCGTACTGTTTGACCTTGACGGCACCCTCGCCGACACCGCCCGCGACCTGGGCGCCGCCCTCAACCGCCTGCTGGCCGAAGAAGGCCTGCCGCCGCAACCGTATGCCGCAGTGCGCCCGATCGCCAGCCACGGCGCCCGCGGCCTGGTCAGCCTCGGCTTCGGCATCGACAAGAGCCACCCGCGCTTCGAGGAATACCGGCTGCGCTTCCTCGACCTGTACGAACACAGCTTTGCCGACGAAACGGTGCTGTTTGACGACATCAACGCGCTGCTGCGCGAGATCGACGCCCGCGGCCTGAAGTGGGGCATCGTCACCAACAAGCCGATGCGCTTTACCGACCGGCTGGTGCCGGCGCTGCCGTTTGCGGTGCCACCGGCGGTGGTGGTCAGCGGCGACACCGTCGGCGTCGCCAAGCCGGATCCGGCACCGATGCTGCACGCGGCCCAGCAAATCGACATCGCGCCGGAGCACTGCCTGTATGTCGGCGATGCCGAGCGCGACATCCAGGCCGGCCGCGCGGTCGGCATGAAAACGGTACTGGTCAACTGGGGCTATATCGCCGACAGCGACGACACCGACAGCTGGCAGGCCGACATCACCATCGACCAGCCACTGGCGCTGCTGCCTCACCTGTCCTGACACAACAAGGCCGCCATGCCATCTCGGCATTGCGGCCAACCTTTTGCCACGTTCACCTGCGGTACGGCGCCTCAGCCGGGCAATACCTCCAGCGGCGGCGGTGACTCGCCCGGCACTTCATGCTGGTGCCAGCGCACATAGCAGTTCAGGCCACAGTAGTGCGCCACATAGTCGGTTACCTCGCACTCGCCACTATCGGGCGGCAGGCTGTCGAGACAGACGCTGCACTCCAACACGGTATCCATGACACACTCCCTGCAATCAACAACCCTGTTTTAACGCTAGGCCAGCCAGCGCAGCTGGGGAAATCAATTATCGCAATGTCGTCAATAGCTTAGCCGCGAATCACCCTACCGCAACACCGCACGGCAGCTTTCCCCCCTTGGCCAGCAAGCAGCGCGGCACGCCGCGATATCCACCACGGCACGCTTCAAGCTCTTATAATGCCAAGTTGATAAAAACAGCCTGCCGACCACACTCATGCGTTCTCTACCGACTCTGCTGCCACTCTTGCTGTGCCTCCCCCATCTGGCCCAGGCTGCCGACACCGATGAATGGCGCTATACCGTGCAGCGTGGCGACACGCTGTGGAGCATCGCCCGTCAGCACCTGCGCTCGATTGCCCACGTCCCGGCGCTGCAGCAGAAAAACGCCATTCGCGATCCTTATGTCCTGACGCCCGGCAGCGTGGTGCGCATTCCAACGCAGTGGATGCGGCAACACACCGGCAAGGCCACGGTGACCGACCTGATCGGCAGCGCCAGCCTCGGCAACGGCAAGCAGCAAACGGCACTGGTCAACGGCAACAGCTATCCGCTGCAGGCCGGCCACATCATCAGCACCGGCCCCAACAGCCTGCTGAAGCTGCTGCTGGAAGACGGCAGTCTGGTCAGCATCGGCGCCAATGCCCGCTTCACCATCCAGCAGGCGGTGCACTACCCGAGCACCGGCGCCAACGCCACCTGGCTGAATATCGAACGCGGCAGCGTCGACAACCATGTCAGCAAGAACCCGCTGATGCCCAATCGCCACACCATCCAGACACCGAGCGCGATTACCGCGGTGCGCGGCACCGTCTTCCGCGTCCATGTCGACGGCGACCGCCGTTCCGCCACCGAGGTGAGCGAGGGCCAGGTGGAGGTCAGCGCCGCCGGCTACAGCGAACAGATCGGCGGCGGCTTCGGCAGCGTCACCCGTCGCGGCGAGGTACCGGGCAAGAGCACGGCGCTGCCGCCTCCGCCAGAGCTCGGCCAGCTGGGCGGCACGCAGGCGTTTTCTCCCGCCATCCTGCAGTGGCCACCGGTGGCGGGCATCAGCCGCTATCCCGTGCAATTGCTGCGCACCGCCCCGGAACGCCGCATCGTCGGTGACACGACGGCCGTCAGCAATCACAGCTATCCGGCGCTGGACAACGGCGAGTACCGGCTGCTGGCGCGCAGCGAGCTGGACAACGGCCTGCAAGGCCGCGTTGCCAGCCAGGACTTCCGCGTCCACGCCTTCCCGACCCCGCCGCTGGTCGTCAGCCCGGCCCCCGACACCCGCCTGCGTGGCCTTGAAGTGCGTTTTGTGGTCAGCGGCGATGCCGGCAGCCGCTACCGGCTACGGCTGGCGCGGGACGCGGCGTTCAGCCAGCCGCTGCTGCATGACTTCTCGCGGCAGGACAATCGCCTCACCCTGCCGGAGGGCGGTCACTGGTTCTGGCAGATCGCCCGCCTGGACGCCAGCCAGCAGCCCGGCCCCTACAGCCAGACCTACCAGCTGCAGGCCGGCACCGGCTGGTGGCGGGCCAGCCACTACCGCGGCACCACGCTCAGTGCCCGCCCCTACCCGCTGGCCAATGCCCGCTACCAGCTGCGACTGACCCAGCTCGACCAGCCGCAGGCACCGCTGCAACTGGATGGCGATAGCCCGCGCTGGCAGCTGGCGGAGCGCCTGTTCCCCGGCCGCTACCGGGTCAGCTATCGCGTCACCACCCCCGATGGCTATCTGGCACAAGAGCCGGATGACATCTTGCTGCTAGACTGAACAGCATGCGCCCACACACTCCCAAGCGCCTGCCCGCCTTCATCCTGCCGGCACTGGTGCTGCTGGTCAGCCTGCTGCCCAACCGCCTCGACCTCTGGTTTCAGGACCGGCTCGGGCAGCTGCTGGCGCAAGCGGCCAGCGACGATATCGTCATCGTGGCCATCGACGAGAAAAGCCTGGCCGAGCTGGGGCGCTGGCCGTGGCCGCGCGAACTGCTGGCCGGCGCCATCGACAAACTGGGTAATGCCCGGGCCGTCGGCCTCGATCTGGTGCTGGCCGAACCGTCGGCCAACCCCGAATCCGATCAGGCGCTGGCCGAGGCCCTGCGCCGCAACGGCAAGGTGTTCCTGCCCGCCGTCCCCGAGGTCAGCAACAACCAGCTGGTGGAAACCCTGCCGCTGCGGATGTTTGCCGAGGCCGCCAAGGGCATCGGCATGATGGATTACCCGCTGGATCAGGACGGTCTGATCCGCCGCACCTATCTCGCCAGCGGCCTGGGCCAGCCACGCTGGCCGGCATTTACCGCACTACTGGCCGGCCTGCCGCCCCCGGTCATGGCGCTGGACACACCGGTTCTCAACAATCGCTGGCAGCGCCACGACGAACGCCTGCTGCCGCATCTGGACGGCGAGCTCGGTTTTCCCAGCCTCTCCTTTGTCGACATCCTCAACCACAACGGCAACATCGAGGCGCTGACCGGCAAGACCGTACTCATCGGCGCCACCGCCTCCGGCCTCGGCGACAGCCACCTGACACCGATGCAGGCCGACTGGCCGGCAACCAGCGGCGTCGTCATCAACGCCGCCACCACCCAGGCGCTGCAAAGCCAGAGCCTGGTCCGCCCGCTGGACACCGCCTATCTGCCGCCGCTGCTGCTCGGGCTGACACTGCTGTGGCAATGCCTGCTGCGACGGCGCTACCGCGAAAAAAGCATCCAGGCCGTCGCCATCTACAGTGCCACCCTGCTGGCAGGCGCCGTATTGCTGCTGCAACTGCAGCAGCTATATCTGCCGCTGGCCTCGCTGATCACGCTGCTCATGCTGGCCACGGTGACCGACTACTTCCTGCAGCAGAGCCACTTCAAGCGCCTCGCCCTCACCGACAAGCTGACCGGCCTCGCCAACCGCCACCACTTTGACGATCGCTTCATATTCACCCTGCAACAGGCACAACTGACACGCAAACCGCTGGCGCTGCTCATCATCGATGTCGACTACTTCAAGCGCTACAACGACCACTACGGCCACGCCGCCGGTGACGACGTGCTGAAAAAGATCGCCACCGTCGTCGAAAAAGCCGTCCGCAACAGCCATGACCTCGCCGCCCGCATCGGCGGCGAGGAGTTCGCCATCCTGCTGCCCGGCGCCACTCCCGAGCAGGCACTGGACATTGCCGCCACCCTGCGCCAGCAACTGCTGCTGCTGCAGATCCCTCACCAGCAAAGCCCGGTTGGCCGCGCCTCGTGCAGCATCGGCGTGCTGTCGCAAGTGCCGCAGGCAGACGACACCACGCGCAGCCTGTTCGAAAAGGCCGACAAGGCACTGTACGCCGCCAAGCACAACGGCCGCGACCGCGCCGAAATCGCGAATTGAATCAAGCCACTGCTGGCGCGTGGCTATACCTTCAGGTATACTGAAATTCTTCAGACTGTGGGGGCGACCTGGTTTCGACGGGGGTTGCGAAGCAGAAGAGGGCATACCGGGATCTCAGACTTCCCGTAAAACACTGAATTTATTTAGTCGCAAACGACGAAAACTACGCTCTAGCAGCCTAACGGCCGGCTAGACACTACAACGGTTCGCAGATGGGCCGGGGGCGTCAAAACCCTGTAGTGTCACTTTACATCTGCTAGTGTTGTGTCGGGTTACTTGGCACAATGCGAACCAAAAGGTAACTCGCCAAAGCTCAGCCTGTCCGTCGGCGTAGTGGAGGTTAAATCCAAATGACACGACTAAGTATGTAGAACTCTCTGTGTAGGATTTCCGGACGCGGGTTCGATTCCCGCCGCCTCCACCACCGGATACAAAAGCCATTGAAGATCAGTAAGTTACTGGTTTTTAATGGCTTTTTTCTTTGCCTGTTACCTGTGGGTGCTACACAATGACCGACAAAGCCATGTCTAGAACAACCCATGTAGTCCGCCGTGGAGCAACCTACTACTTCCGCCTCAGGGTCCCTGCGGACCTTGTAGATCACTACGGGAAGCAAGAGATAACCTTTAGTCTAAAGACCAAGGATCAGGCAGAAGCCAATGTAACTTCGCGTTATTTTTGGCACAGTTTTGCGCGATTTTTGTCACAGGCAACCACCCTACTCCACCACATAATTTGCGCTTGTTTTGGCACAAACCCGGCACCATCGCCGGGCTTTGCCATTGACCGTTAGAACAGCCCGCCCATTACCGCCGGCTCCCAGTTCGTGATCACCAGCTCCCTGCTGGTTTGCGGTGTGCCCTGGGCATTGCCGGTGCTGTACTTGATGTCCAGCCCTTCCATCCAGAAGCCCTTGAACGCCTCGCGAATGTCGGGGTGGTCGTTGATGCTGACCATCATCTTGCCCTTGCACGTCCGCATCGCCTCGGCCAGCTGCAGGTACTGGTCGAACTCGAACGGTACGCCGTAGCCTTCGGTCTGCCAGTACGGGGGATCGGCGTAGAAGAAGGTGTGCGCGCGGTCGTAGCGCTTCAGGCAGTCCTGCCACGGCAGCCGCTCAATATTGGTACCGGACAGCCGCAGGTGCGCGGCGCTCAGGTTTTCTTCGATCCGGCACAAGTTGAACATCGGCGCAGTGGTGGCGGTGCCGTAGTGCTGGCCGTCGACCTTGCCGCCGAAGGCGTGGTGCTGCAGATAGAAGAAGCGCGCCGCGCGCTGGATGTCGGTCAGCGTCTCCGGGCGGGTCATCTGCTGCCACTTGAACACCTCGCGGCTGCTCAGTGCCCACTTGAATTGCCGCACGAACTCTTCCAGGTGGTGTTGCACCACCCGGTAGAGGTTCACCAGCTCGCCGTTGACGTCGTTGAGCACCTCCACCGGCGCCGGCACCTGGCGCAGAAAGTACAGCGCCGCGCCGCCAGAAAACAGCTCCACGTAGCACTCGTGCGGCGGGAACAGCGGGAATAACTTGTCAGCCAGGCGGCGCTTGCCGCCGAGCCAAGGAATGATCGGACTGGCGTCCATCGGATTCTCCAGGTCGTGGCACTCGGCGGTGCTCGGAGGGGAGGCTCTCGGCCTTCAGGTGGTTCATCGTGCCGCAACGCGGGCACTTGATGGTGAGGGTGATGTACTGGCCTTCGGCCAGTTTGCGGCGGCACTCGCCGCAGCGGATGTCATTTTTCATCTGCAAGTGTCAAAAAAACCGCTAAACTTGCCGCGCTTTCAGCGCTGAAGGTGGCAGCCTTGGGTTGACTTGCAGGCCTGAACTGCGGGTCAGCTGTTCGGGAGGGTGTTCGTAGCACCCTCCCGTTCGCTGTCTCTTACTCCTACTTGGTGACCGGTCTACGGTCTCGTCAGCCACGGTAGCATTGCCGCCGTCGGTCTCATTCGATGCCCGCCGCCGTAATGAACAGCCCATCCAGCTGCGGTTCGCTCAAGCCAAGCTGCTTCGCCATCGCCTGCACAAACGGACTTTGCCGCTTGAACGTCAGCGCATCCTGCCATGCCAGTACCAGCATCCGGTCGGTCTCCGGTGCCGCGATCAGCGCCTCCACCTCGTCCAGCCAGCCGGCCTGATACAGTGCCGCCCGCGCCTGGAAGCGGGTCACCTCTTGCGGGACTGTCACGGGTACCGGCGACCAGCCTGGAAACTGCCAAATCTGCCGCGCGTCTTGCGGCGCAGTTGGCACCTCGATGCCCGCAGGCAATCCGCCGACATCACCACTGAATGCCCCGATGTATGTGCCATCCGGTGTAACCATAATGATCGTTTTCATTACGCAAAAGCCCTCACTACAAGTCGCCAGCTAGAAGAAGTCAGTGTCGCGTACGCACCCGTCGTGCCGTTGACTGCGGGCCACAGTGCAGCGTTAGCGCCGTAGCGGATATACACGTTGGTGGCGTCTTTGCGCGCATTGCAGCCATAGGCATTTGCCGCCGTGCTGTTCAGGTTGGTCAGCGGCATTTCGATGACGGCACCGACGGCATAGCCGTTATCTGCTGTTTTACAAACCAGCTGTCCCGTCACCAGTTTTGGTTCGACGCCAAGCCCATGTGCCAGTGTAAGTAGCCCGCCTGCTGTAATGACTTGCTCGGTACTGACATATTCCTTTGTGAGCCTCTGGTTACTTTCCAGCGTACTGACCCGCGCAGTCAGCGCGACCAGGTCACTGGCCAGTTGCGCTGCATCGACGGCACCGGGGTTGATCACGGAGCCGAACAGCTTCACGATCCAGCAGCCGGTGACGTTGAGGGGTCTGGTTTCCGATGCGGTGCGTGGCGCGCCGTTAACACCGTCAGAAATGGGCGCACCAGCCGTGTTTGCCGACGCTATCGGTCGATAGTTCTGTACCCCTGACCCTCCCAGCGAGTCTGTCCCCAACGGCAGCGCAAACGTATGCCCCTGGAATGCATCCGGCTGAATCGCCCCCGCCACCGCCGCCGACATCGTGCCGTCGCCACGCAGGAACACTGCCCCCAGCGAACCGGCATGCTTGCCGTTGTAGTCCGGCAGCCGGAAGGTGGTCGCGCCATCACCGGTGGAATAGCAGCCGCGCTTGGTCGGGTCGGCCAGCCACACCGCATCGCTCACCACCGGCACGGTGCCGGCGGCGATCATCGCCCACACATCGGGATAGGTGGCACGGTTGAGCAGCTGGCCATCGTTAGGGCCGTAGCCTGCCGGAATGCCGGCACGGGTGCCTTGCCACCACTTCACTTCCAGCAGGTAGCCGCCAGACTGGCCGGCGATCTCTTCGACTTGCCGCAGGGTCGGCGCCTGATCCGGGTGTACGGCATCCGGCACCTGCAGCGCGCCGCCGGTCGATGCCAGCAACAGCCAGGCATCGAGCGCCTGGCTGTACATCACCAGGCAGCGGCCGCCGGTGACAATCTCACCGCCCTGCAGCGGCAGCACTGCCAGCCCGCGCACCGGCTTGGCGGGCAGCTCGTTGGGACTGAAGGTCACTGCGCCGGTGTTGCTATGTGCCGCCGAGAAGCGCAGCACCATGCCGTCGACCAGCTCGGTGACAGCGGGTGTGTAGTCAACTGCGACGGTATTGGCCGTGCCAGTCGCCTGGGCGTAGCTGGCGGCATCACGCCGGCCAACCACCTTGATGGCACTCAGCAACTGGTCAAACTCGCCAGCATCCGGCGCAATGCCGGCACTGGTCAGCACCGCCACCAGCTCTTTGCTCCAGCTCTCAAAATCCGCTGCATCCAGCTGGGTGCCATCCTGGTAGTTGTTCTCAGGCGTCCCGTTCGTCCATTCCTTTAGCGGATTCATGACTATCCCTCGTAGTAAAACAGGCAGCGGGTATCTGCCGGCTTCAGGTCGTTAAACAGTGCTTCGATGATCGGATCGGAGACCATGGTCAGGCGCTCGCCACAGCGCGAGCTGCCACAACGGGCATGCCAGATCCGCACCGGCTGGCCGCTGACGTGTACCGTCCACAGCCATTGCGTATCCGGGTGGCGCAGGCGCATGCCGCACCAGGTGTTACCCAGCACGCGGGCGCCTTGCTCCTCGATGTCGATCCGGTAGCCGAGGCCCGCCGCGATGCGTGTGAAGTACGGGATGGACAGCCCGCCGGTTTCGCGCAGGCGGGACAGGATGCGCGCCACGCGCGAGGCATAAGGCGCGCCGAACTCCGGCTCGATGGCGAGGTTGCGCTCCCACAGCGTCAGTTGGTCGCCGGCCGAGATCGGCGACAGCGCACCGACCAGTGCCGCAAAGCTGCCCGCCAGATCGTCCAGCACCTTGCCCGCCGCCTGGGCACGCAGGCCCACACGCTGCCCGTTCGGGTCGTAGGCGACCGGCGGCAGCAGGCGCAACAGCAGCTGGGCGTGGCGGCGGCTGGTCATGGCATCAACTCCACGGTGACCACACCCAGCGTCAGCCACTCCACCACGTTGGCGTCGACGGTGGCCGCGACGTTGCCGGCCGGCGCAATCACCTCGCGGTCGGACACGCCGGCCAGCGTGGAAATAATGGTTTCAATGCTGGACTTGATCGCGGTTTCGCCAGGGATCAGCCGTCCGAAATAGACCTGCAATGCAGAAGCGATGGCGGCGGCCACCTGCTCGCGGGTATAGCCGGCCAGCAGCTTGAGACGGACGTGGATGGCCACCGGCTGCAGGGTCGGCGCCAGTACCAGGTAGTTCTTGCCGGTGACGTTGCGCTGCTCGGCGAGGTACAGCCGCACCGCCTCGATCAGTTCGGCCGACGGCAAGGCGCCGTTGGCAGCGAGGATCACCACGTCCACCGTGCCCAGGCCGCGCCGGGTCGGGAAACACCAGGCTTGCTCCACCCCCGGCACCTGCTTGGCCCAGCGTGGCCAGTCGTACTTGTTGCCGCCGGCCGGCGGGCGGCGGATCAGCTCCAGATAACGCGCACGCAGCGAGGCGATGGTCTCCTGCGGCTGGCCTCCATCCATGCCCTCCAGCGTGGCTTTCAGCTGGAAGCCCTCCGGCGCCACCTGCAGGGTGATCGCCGTGCCATCGGCGGCATTGCCCTCGGTACCAGCTACCAGAGCAACCGCAGCCGGCTGCGCCACGCCATCCACGTCGGCGACGGCCTCGGCCGTGGTGCGATAACTGCTGCCGTCGCCACGCAAGCCGATGGTGCCAACCGGTACCGTGGCACCGGCCAGCCCCTGCAGCACCATACGGCCCTGCGCCGAGGTCGCCGGCTTCAGGCTCAAGCCACGATCCCGCGCATACAGCAGCAGGATGTCGTCGTCGCAGTCCTCGGCGGACAGCTGGCGGCGCAGCCACGCTTGGTGCGAATAGGTGCCTTCTACCACGCTACCGACGGCACTGGCGTGCTGGTAATTATCGGAATCGGGCGTGATGTGTTGGCTGCTGTCGTTGCTGCTCAGCTCGCGCAGGTAGTCGTCACGGATGACGGGCAAAGTCTTGAGGGTAAACGTCATGACACGGGCACCCAAGTGTTGAGCGGTACCGCATTGCCGTTGGCATCGGTCAGCGCGCCCTCGACGACGATAAAACCACGATCCCGGCGGACGGCAGCGACCTGCAGCACCAATGCGCGGCGATCATCCAGAATCGGCTGCAGCGCCTCGCGCACGTAGGCCTCGCCCAGCTGCCGCACCCGCGCCACATCCTTCTCGCGGGACAACAGGTGCAGGCGGGAGCCGAAGGTCTTGTCATGCCACAGGCTGCCAAGCGGCGTGGTCAGGCGCAGGTAGACGGCGTTTTCCAGGCTGGTGACCTGGGTGCCGTCGTAATCGCGGGTTTGGGGGGAGATGAAAGCGTCCATACCCGGAATTGTCCGGGCATGGTGGGGATGGGGTTAGCTGATGGGTGTCAGTAGGCAGAGCAAGTTGACTTCTTATGCTTGAGGCAGTTTCCGTTGAGCATGGAACGGTAGGATGAAAACGCCTTGCAAAAGATGGTCAATAACATCCAATGCCAGTCCCAACTGAACTTGATCATGCGGTTTAACCTCATGTGCCGCATTGTTACCCAAGGTTCGGAGTTGATGAAGAATCAAGGCGCCAGCATTCGTCATCACTCCATCTGTAACTAGTCCATCAATCTTATCGGCAAGAGTACGGCCAGCGACCTGCTTAATGTTACAGACTGTTTCAACAATCGCGCGGATTCCGATTCCTGCCAAGATTCGCTGGTTGCTGTTCAGCGCAGCCAGTGTTTCGAGATAAATGTGCCTCAGATGATCGGGCAAGAGCTTATCGTCATTGACCGGCGGCCTTCCTTCGTTAGGGTTTGGGTATACATCAACCTTAATATCCGGATAAGAGTTAAAGTCATCATCTACCCATACATCGTCTGAATTCTCCGCTGTTTTACGGAAGTGAATCGACTCACACCCGCAACACTGAACAATCTGATAACTGTTATCCCAGGCTAAATACAATGTTGAGTTGTCTACGACGACGTCCGACTCCGCAACATCACATAGGATGTCGTGGTTGGTGTCTTTCATACACTCACTGCACGGCACTTTGACTCTTATTCCGGCCTGCTTGTTTTTGGTAACGGTTGCCATACGTCCTGAGTCCACTCAATTTAAATTGATATACACATAATGATGCGCTAGATTTTATGAATTTTAAATAGGCATGCCCGTCACCCCACCCGAATAGTTGTGCTTGTGGCCATGCAGGCTTGTCCCGCTGGCCACCACATCCCCGTTAGTGGTGTAGCTGCCATCCGTCTGGTTAACGTCGCCCTGGAACGAGGCGCCGTCGCCACCACTGATCGCCATGCCGCCGTTACCGGTCAGCTTGCCTTGGGCGGTGACTTGCTCGCTGGCCTGCAATAGTGGCGTCTCGAAACTCGCGCCCTCGCTGGCGTTGACGCTGTAGTTCTTGCAGCTCACCTCGTAGCGGTCGCAGTCCACCGCCACCACCCGGCCCTGCTTGATATGGACGTGGGCGCCTTCGGCCGAGTAGATCGCGGTTTCGCCCGACTTCAGGCTCTTCATGCGCAGGCTGCCGTGCTCGGTGGCGATCACGATGGAGTGCGAGGTTTTGCCGCCGACCGGTACCGCCACCGCCATGGTGCCGGGTGGCGGGCAGCTGGTCAGGCCGAAGTGCTGGAACAGCTCGATGCCGTCCTGGCCTTCGCTGGGTAGTCCCTTCAACTGCACCAGCATCACCGGGCCGTCGGTGCTGGCTAGTGTGATCACGCCCCGGTACACCTGGCGCACCCGTGCCGCTGCAGCGGCAATGCGGCGATCAATATCTTTCCACATCGACAATCTCTCCCGGCCCGGTGGCCTTCTTCTTGCGGCCCTTGCGTTTGCCGCCGCGCTTGCCCTGGGGAATGGCGAACACCTGCCACACGCCGTCCTCCTTCAGCGTCAGCTGCGTGTGCCGTGCCTGGCCACGGCCACCGACCAGCTTGCGCTGCACCAGGAAGAACACGCCATGGATGCCCTTGGTTTCCCACTGCAGCACCACCCGCTGACCGGGGCTTCCACAGCTGGCCGCTCTCGGTGCGGTGTCCCGGCACCTCAACCTGCAGTGTCAGCCCGTTCAGCCGGCTGTCGGCCTGCAGCTTGCGGGCGTAGTTGTTGGCCATCTCGGCATTGTCGGCATCGCCACAGGTCACGATACGGGGCCGGTACAGGCTGACGCCCCGGTCGCGCACCTTGGCCTTGATCGCGTGCTGGCCTTCGGCCTGGCCGGTGCCAGCCACTGCGCGGACTGCGGCGAGCCTATCCCGCATAAGCGCCAGCAAGCAGCACCGGGCTGCACCCGCTGCGTTGATTGCCAAAGCACGCACGAAAGGCCAACCCGATGACGTTATCGCTGGAGCTGTGGCAGGTGATCACCTTGCTGCTGGCCATCCTGGGCAGTTTCTGGACCGTGGCCAAGATTCTGGCCGGTCAGGTTGGCCGCAACATCGACGAGAAGTTCAAGGCGGTGTCCGAGTCGCAGAAGACCACCATCAGCACGCTGGAAGAACAGCGCGCCAAGCTGGTCGACCTTGAAAAAGACTTGCTGAAGCTGATGGGCACGCTGCCGCTGGAGTACGTGCGCCGCGAAGACTTCATCCGTAACCAGACCACTATCGAAGCCAAGCTGGATGGCGTGGCGCATAGCCTGCAGCAGATGGCGTTAAAGGGAAAACCATGATCGGTGCCATTGATACCGCTAAAGCCCGCCGCGAGTCCATGCGCTGGGCCGTACTCCTCACCCTCAACAATGCGCGCCCCATCGGCGCCCACGAGGCGCTGATCCTGTCCACCATCCAGAGCATTTACTCGGACGCCACCCAGCGCGAGCTGCGCTGCGAGCTGGACTACCTGCGCGACCGTTCGCTACTCAGCATCAAGGTCGAGCCGCACGGCCCGTGGTCTGCCGACCTGACGCGGCTGGGGGTGGACATCGTGGAGTACACCGTGGACTGCCAGCCGGGCATCGCCCGTCCGGCCAAGTATTTCTGAGGCCGCCATGCCACCACGTTCCAAAATCACCACGCTGCCCGCCGAGGTCAAAGCCTGGCTGGATGGTGCCCTGGTCGAAGGCGACTTCTCCGGTTACGAGGCGCTGGCCGACACGCTGCGCGCCAAGGGCTACGACATCAGCAAAAGCGCCATCCACCGCTACGGTCAGGAGTTTGAAGACAAGCTGGCGGCGCTGAAGATGGCCAGCCAGCAGGCGCGTGCCGTGGTCGAGGCGGCGCCGGACAACGAAGGCGCGGTCAACGAGGCGCTGATGCGGCTGGTGCAGGAAAAGCTGTTCCAGCTGCTGATGGCACAGGACGGCCGGATCGACCTGCCCAAGGTGGCCAAGGCCGTGGCCGAGCTGGGCAAGGCCAGCGTGGTGCAGAAGAAATGGCAGGCCGAGGTGCGCGACAAGGCGCGGGCGGTGGCCGAGGCCGCCGAGTCGCTGGCCAGCAAGGGCGGCCTGACCGGTGCCACGGTGCAGCAGATCCGCAAGATGATCCTGGGGATTGCCGAATGACGCTCCCCATTCAGCTGCCCAGCACCGCCGGCGCCGACATCCCGGCGGTGCTGCTGCCGTACCAGCAGCGCTGGGTGGCCGACCCGTCGCCGCTCAAGGTCATCGAGAAGTCGCGCCGTACCGGTCTGACCTGGGGCGAGGCCGCCGACGATGTGCTGACCGCCGCCGCCGAGAAGCCGGCCGGCGGCCAGAACGTCTACTACATCGCCTACAACCAGGACATGACCGCGGAGTACATCGAAGCCTGCGCCATGTGGTGCAAGGCGTTCGACTATGCCGCCGGCCAGGTCGAGGAAGGCATCTGGGACGACGAGGCCGACCGCGACAAGAACATCAAGACCTACACCATCCGCTTTCCATCTGGCCACCGCATCGTGGCGCTGTCGTCGCGGCCAAGGGCGTCCGCTTCGACATCCAGTCGGTGTCCGCCAGCGGCGGCCGCGATCTGGCACGCACCGGTATCCCGTACCAGAACGGTGAGCAGATCACCGATACCGGCGGGCGCGGCAAGAGCTTCAGCGTCACCGCCATCTTCTGGGGCGACGACTACGAGACCCGTCTGAAGGCGTTCCTGCAGGCGGTCGACGAGGGGGGCGCCGGCGAGTTCGTGCACCCGGTGTACGGGCCGCTGGCCGAATGCCACATCAACGAGTGGAGCGAAGAGCACAGCACCGAGCTGGTAGACGGCTGCAGCATGCGGCTGACGGTAGTGGTGGGTGGTGCGCGGCAGTCGCTGTTCGAACGCGAGCTGCCGGCCGCCAAGGCCGCTGGTGCGGCCAACCTTGCCGATGCCGCACGTGGTCTGGCCATCAGCAACTTTGCCGCCGCCTTCGCCTACGTCGCCGCTCTGCAGGGCAGCTTCGCCCGCATCAATGCCTGGAAGAACAACCTGCTGTCGGTGATGAACGACGCGCGCGGTCTGGCCGGCATGGTCACTAACTCCGTCAGCCAGCTGATCAGCGTGCCGCAGGACTTCGCCGCCGATCTGGCCAGTGTGCTGAACGGGCTGGTCGACCTGCGCTGGGTGTCCGGCAGCAGTGGCGAATTCAGTGCCTTGCGCAGCAGCTTCGGCGAGATCGTCAAACTGCCGGCCAAGAGCGCCGACAGCGGCGTGGCGGCGGATCTGATCAACCGCCCGTACCCGGCGGACGTGGCCAAAACCACCGCCATGGTGCAGGCACTGGTGGCCACCGAGCTGGCCACGGTGACGGCCGGCGTGCTGCAGGACGAGGCGGAAACCGCCAGTCTGTCGCCGCTGCAGATCGAAAGCCTGGTCAACAACGCCCGCGAAGAGCTGCAGGCCACCATCGACGCCTATCGCGAGCTGTATCCGCTGGAAGAGTCGGTACCGGCGGTGGAAGCGCTCAAGGCCACCGCCCACAACCTGCTGCTGGCTGCTGTGGCCGTGATCAACAGCCGGCCGCCGCTGATCCGCCGCGAGGTGGAAGCCAGTGGCAACCTGCACCTGGTCGCGCACTGGTGGTATGGCGACAGCAGCCGTGCGGCGGAATTGGCACGCCTCAATCCGCAGGTACGCAACCCCAACTTCATCACCGCCGGCGAGGTGCTGCATGCCTACGCGCGCTGATAACGAGGCGGTGTCGCTGGTGGTCGGCGGCAAGCTCCACAGCAACTGGAGCCGCTACGACATCGACTCCGACCTGATGAAGGCCGACGACGGCTGGACGTTCGAGCTGTTCACCGGCGGCGAGGCGCTGCCGGACTCGGTGCAGGAGGGCGCGCCGATGGAGGTACACGTTGGCCGCGAACGGGTGATGGTCGGCTTCATCGACGACATCGTGGAGACCGACAGCCGCGAGAACCTGTCGGTCAGCCTCACCGGCCGCGACCTGGTCGGCCAGCTGCTGGACTGCTCGGCGCCGATCTTTGCCGCCAACCAGGTCACCCTGGAGAACATCATCAAGCAGGTGGCGCTGCCGCTGGGCATCAAGCGCTACCGCATCGAAGCCGAGCACATGCAGCGCCACGACCGTGTCGCCATCGACCCCGGCGTCAGCGCCTGGGATGCCATCCGCGAAGCCGCAGAGGTGGCCGGGCTGTGGCCGTGGCTGGAGCCGGACGGCACGCTGGTGGTCGGTGGCCCGGACTACACCCGGCCGCCGGTGGCGACGCTGATCCTGTCGCGCAGCCAGGCGGAGAAGAACAACGTAATCAGCATCAGCCGTACCCGCAGCATGGCCGACCGCGCCAGCGAGATCACCGTGCTGGCGCAGGAGCATGTAGGTGCCTCCGTGGCCGACGTGGTCACGCGCAGCGGCAATCGCCGCCTCGCGCTGCGCCAGTTCCAGCTCCTGTGCCCGGTCAGCCTTCACTGCACGTAAGTCATTACCCTTGCCATCAAAGAGTGAGCGATTCACGTCATAGCAGAAGCCATCTGTTTGGGTAAAGAAAACAGGAATTGATAGGGCGTAGTTACCAGCTTTGTGGACATCTACTGCAGCCCGAATGACCCCTGACCGGCTGCGCCGCCACGTAGCCGGCACCGACCATGGCACCACCGGCGGTGGCCCAGCCATTGACCACGCGGCCGCCCATCTGCATCGCACGCTGGGCGCGGGAGGCACCCTCCATCTCGCGGCGCAGGGCGGTGACCTTGCCGCGCATGGCATCCGGCGCGCGGCCCTGCTCGCTGGAGGAAGCAAATACTCCCACCACACCACAACTTCGCGCTATTTTTGGCACAGTTTTGCGCGATTTTTGTCACAGGCAACCACCCTGCCCCACTGCATAATTTGCGCTTGTTTTGGCACAAACCCGGCACCATCGCCGGGCTTTGCCATTGACCGTTAGAACAGCCCGCCCATTACCGCCGGCTCCCAGTTCGTGATCACCAGCTCCCTGCTGGTTTGCGGTGTGCCCTGGGCATTGCCGGTGCTGTACTTGATGTCCAGCCCTTCCATCCAGAAGCCCTTGAACGCCTCGCGAATGTCGGGGTGGTCGTTGATGCTGACCATCACCTTGCCCTTGCACGTCCGCATCATCTCGGCCAGCTGCAGGTACTGGTCGAAGTCGAACGGCACGCCATAGCCTTCGGTCTGCCAGTACGGTGGGGCGGCGTAGAAGAAGCTGTGCGTGCGGTCGTAAGCCATTCGAGGTTGACCTGAACAACGTGCCTAGTGACTTTGCTGTGATTGGACGGGTGGTTTGGTACGGACGCCAGATTTGATTGGTCCAAAATAATCAGTCAGAACTAACTGATCGTTGTGACAAAAAGGCCGCGAAAGATCGCGGCCTTGCTGTTTCTGGAACGCTAAACGGGTTTTGAGCGTTAAACGACGACACGCCCCGCAAAGCCGCGCCACGTCTGGTTTCTTCCCACATCATCCCGCTTCATCCCACCGCCTCCCGCTGTGCCAATACTCCCACCACACCACAACAACCACCCTGCTCCACTGCATAATTTGCGCTTGTTTTGACACAACCCGGCACCATCGCAAGGTGCCAGCCACTGGCCACGCCCCACCACCCTACTTAGTCTGCGCTCCATCTGCATAAACTGTTAAAACCAGCCATATCACGATATTAATCGTCTAAAAATCCGATTTTTCATGATTAACACGGTAATTTCACGATATTTCAGGAACTTGTCAGACTGAGATAGTCAATCAATAGCCAACCCAGGTAAACCGGGCCAGCCTATATGGCCGCATCCGCGCTGGCCAACATCCCGTTTCCGGACTACACCGGGTTAACGATCCTTGTCATTGACTGTTTGATTCATAAAAGGAAAGCGATGCCGCACGATATCTCCCTGATCTCCACTATCGCCGCCGGGCTGGGCCTGGCCATGCTGTTCGGCTATGCCGCCACCCGACTGGCCATGCCACCACTGGTCGGCTATTTGCTGGCGGGGGTGCTGATCGGCCCTTCCACGCCCGGTTTTGTTGCCGATGTGGCGCTGGCCGGTCAATTGGCCGAGATCGGCGTGATGTTGCTGATGTTTGGCGTCGGCCTGCACTTCTCGCTGTCGGACCTGATGGCGGTGAAGCGCATTTCGGTGCCGGGCGCCATCGTACAGATCGCGGTGGCCACCGCGCTGGGAGCGGCGACAGCCCTGTACTGGGGCTGGCCGGCGGGTGAGGCTCTGGTGTTCGGCTTGTGCCTGTCGGTGGCCAGTACCGTGGTGCTGCTACGGGCGCTGGAGGACCGGGGGGTGCTGGACAGCGTCAACGGTCGCATCGCCGTCGGCTGGCTGATCGTCGAAGACCTCGCCATGGTGCTGGTGCTGGTACTGCTGCCACCACTGAGCGGCCTGCTCGGCGGCGAGGCCGCGAGCGGCGCCAGCAACGGCATGGGCATGACGCTGCTGATCACCCTGGCCAAGGTCGCGGCCTTCATCGCGCTGATGCTGATCGTCGGCCGCCGCCTGTTTCCGCGGCTGCTGTGGCTGGTGGCGCGCACTGGTTCGCGCGAACTGTTCACGCTGTGCGTGATCGCCGCGGCGCTGTGTGTGGCACTGGGCTCGGCCAAGCTGTTCGACGTGTCGTTCGCACTGGGCGCCTTCTTTGCTGGCATGATGATGCGCGAGTCGGAGTTCAGCCACCGCGCCGCCGACGAGTCGCTGCCGCTGCGCGATGCCTTCTCGGTGCTGTTCTTCGTGTCAGTGGGCATGCTGTTCGATCCGGCGATCCTGCTGCAGGAGCCGCTGAAGGTGCTGGCGGTGGTCGCCATCATCATGCTGGGGAAAACCATTGCCGCCATCGCGCTGGTGCTGCTGTTCCGCTATCCGCTGAATACCGCGCTGACGGTCGGCGTCAGCCTGGCGCAGATCGGCGAGTTTTCCTTCATTCTTGCCGGCCTCGGCATGAGCCTGGGCCTGCTGTCGGCAGCCGGGCAAAGCCTGATCCTGGCCGGCGCACTGATCTCGATCGCGCTCAACGCCGCGCTGTTTGGCTGCATTGCCCCGCTGCAGAACTGGCTGCGCCGGCACTCGCCGCTGGCACAGAAGCTGGAACGGCGCGACGATCCGCTGGCCGAGCTGCCGATGTCGGTCGACCAGGCGCTGCTCAGCGGCCAGGTGGTGCTGGTGGGCTACGGTCAGGTGGGGCAGCGCATCGCCAGCCAGCTCGACCGGCTGGCGATCCCGTACGTGGTCGCCGACGAGAACCGCGAGCTGATCGAAGCGCTGCGCGCCAGCCACATTCCGGCGGTATGCGGCGATGCCGCCGAGGCGGCGGTGCTGATCCAGGCGCATGTCGCCCGCGCCAGCATGCTGGTGGTGACCGCGCCGGACATCTTCAAAACCCGGCAGATGATCCAGATTGCCCGCACCCTGAATCCGGTGATCGAGGTCATCCTGCGCACCGGCAACGAGGAGGAAGGCATGCTACTGGAGAGCGAGCATCGCGGCCATGTGTTCCTGGAAAAACAGGTGCTGGCCGACGGCATGGCGCAGCACATTGCCGGGCGCTTCCGGCCGGTGCTGCATTGAGGACTCAGAGCGTGTTCACGATCTCGCACGCTCACGCAAGACAAGGCGAAAACGGCTGAGGAAGCGGCTTTATCCAGAGATAAGCAAGCATGCCGCCGCCGCTTTTAACGCCGTATCGCCCCGTTGAGGTCAAGTCGCAGCAGATCGTAAACAGGCTCTCAGTGCTGCTGCAAGAACTGCGGCACCTTGGCTGCGGTGACAGCCTGCAGTTTGCACAGCAAGGCGTGATTCACCGGCTGGCGACAGGCGCGGGCCACGGTCTGGCCGAGGTGCAGCAGCAGGTTGGCCGCCATTTCGGCATCGGCCAGCGCGCGGTGGGCGCGGCCGGTGGCAGGCAGCCCGGCCCAGCGTGTCAGCGTGCCCAGCTTGTGATCCGGCGCCTGCGGCAGCAGCCGGCGCGACAGCAACAGGGTGCAGGCAAAGTCCTGCGTCCGTGCCAGGCCGCACTGCGCCAGCTCGAAATCCCAGAACTTGCGGTCGAAGCTGGCATTGTGTGCCACCAGCGGAGTACGGCCGACGAAGTTGGCCGCATCGCGCATCACGCTTGCCGCCGGCGGTGCCGTGCGCAACATGGCATTGCTGATGCCGGTCAGCTGCTCGATCATCGGCGGCACGCGCACACCGGCATTCATCAGGCTCTGGAAACGGTCGACGATGGCGCCACCCTCCAGCATCACGATGCCGATCTCCGTGGCCCGCCCTTCCCGCCCCGGCGTGATGCCGGTGGTTTCGAAGTCGATCACGGCCACACGTTCGATCATGCCAGCGCCGCCTTGGCGGCTTCTTCCGGGCTCAGGCCGTCGTAGAACTGGTCGGTAAACCACTCGGCCTGTTCTTCGATGTGTTCCTGCGCCTGCGCCAGGGTGGCACCACCGGCTACCAGGAAGCCTTCGACTTCTTCACACCAGGCCAGCAGTGCCAGGGTTTCGTCGTCCAGATCGTGGTCTTTTTTCTTGGCCATCGCCGTATCCTCTTGAATCGTCAACATAAAAATAGCCGCGCATTGTACGCGGCTTTGGCGGGAGCGGCTTAACTATCTTGTGGCAGCGTGATCTGCCAAGGCGCATCGGTGACCAGCAGATGACAGGCCAGCCGCACCGTCTGCGGCGTGTCCGGCCAGGTGTCGGCCGCCGCCTGCGCGGCGTCGATCAAGCCGGCCCGCAGCAGCACATTGCGCTCCTTGCGGCCAACCTTGACTGTGGCCGGCTGGCCGGCGTGCGCGATGTGCACCGCGCAGGTGCCACAGGTGCCCTGCCCGCAGCGCCAGTGCAGCGGCACCTCGTGAAAGCGCGCCACGTCGATCAGCAGGTCGCCGGTGCTGGCGTCGACCTCGGCCAGCGGCTGTCCGTCGCGCAGGAATTGCAGCGTGGTCACAGCGGATACACCGGCAACAGGTCACCCGGCTGCACGCTCTGCCCCGGCTGCAGGCGCACCAGGCCGTCGGCCCAGGCGCAGGAAGTCAGTACTCCGGAACCCTGGTTGGCAAAACGCTGTAGCAGCTGGCGGCCGTCCTGTTCCACGATGCGCACGCGCAGGAATTCCTCGCGCTTCTGGTCCGGCTTGAGCCAGTCAAAGGCGGCCGGCAGCAGGCGCGGCTGCGGCCAACCTTGTACCGTCTCACCCATGCGCGCGCGCAGGAAATCGCGCACCAGCACCGCAAAGGTGACATAGCCGGACACCGGGTTGCCGGGCAGGCCGATGAAGTCGGCGTCGCCGATGCGGCCACTGGCCAGCGGCTTGCCCGGCTTGATCGCGATTTTCCACAGCTGCAGCTCGCCCTCGGCCTCCACCGCCGCCTTGACGTGATCCTCCTCCCCCACCGATACCCCGCCGCAGGTCATCACCACGTCGGCACGCGCGGCGGCATCGCGCAGCGCGGCGCGGGTGGCGTCCAGCCGGTCGGCGATGATACCCAGATCAATCACCTCGCAGCCGAGCTGGCGCAGCGCCGGCACCAGCCAGTAGCGGTTGGAGTTGTAGATCTTGCCGGCCGGCGCTGCTTCGCCCGGCTCCACCAGCTCGTCACCGGTGAAGAACACCGCCACCTTCAGGCGGCGGAACACCGCCAGCTGCGGCTGGCCGATGGCGGCAGCGACGCCGAGGTCGGCATCGCGCAAACGTTGGCCGCAGGCCAGCACCAGCTGGCCGACGGCGATGTCCTCGCCGCGGCGGCGGATGTTCTGCCCGATGCGTACCGGCGCGGTGAACAGCACGCTACCGTCCGCCTGCACCTCGGCCTGCTCCTGCATCACCACCGCGTCGGCCTGCGGCGGGATCACCGCGCCGGTAAAGATGCGCGCCGCGCTGGCGGCGGCCAGTGCCTGCGGCACGGCGCCGGCCGGGATGCGCTGGCTGACCGGCAAAACGTTGGCCGCATCGGCGGCGCGCACGGCGTAGCCGTCCATCGCGCTGTTGTCATGGGGTGGTACGTCCAGTGGCGAGACCAGCTCGCGCGCCAGCACGCGACCGGCAGCGTCCAGCAGCGGCACCTGCTCGATGGCATCGACGACACGGGCACGCGAAAGCAGCCAGTCACGGGTTTGGTCAACTGTTTGCATGATGGGAAACCGGAACAAGAGAAAGCCGCATCTTCTCACAGACGCGGCGAGGCGGACATCCGCCGCTTGGCGGATCAGGCGGCGCGCTCCAGCGGCAGCGTCGCCGGCGGTTCCTCGAAGCGCTGCCAATGGGTGATCAGGATGGTGCTGAGGCCGCAGTCGCGCGCGATACGCGCCTCAATCTCCTCCAGCACGCGATGGCTGTGGATGGTGCCGTCCAGCGTCACCTCGGCACGACGGGTGGCGGCATCATCGGGACTGACAAACCAGATGCAGTAGTGGTTCATGACCTTCCTCCCGGCCCGCCGCGCGTACGGCAACGGGTTGATTATTGAAGGATATATCGGCCAAGCACTTGCCACTCGGCAAGTTTTTTCTCGAACGGTGTGGTCAGCGCCGGGCTGGACGACGGCAACAGCAGGATGTCGAGGCCGCTGGCGGCCAAAGTTGGCGCAGCCTTGGCGGCGGTCTTGCCGTTGAAGGCCACCGCCTGCAGCGCCGGCAGCGTTGCCAGCAGCTCGGTCAACGGGTTGAATGCCACCTCGCGGATGTCGCTGTCGAGGCTGCCGCGGCGCTGCGCCGAGGCCACCACGTCCCACAAGCCGATGCCCAGCGCCTGCAGTGCCGCCAGCCGCTGCGGGTAGGCCAGCGCGGTCAGCTCCACCGCGCCGATCGCCGACAGCAGCCGCCAGAACTGGTTGCGCGGGTGGGCGTAGTACTGCGCCGCCGCCAGCGAGGCATCGCCCGGCAGCGAGCCGAGGATCAGCAGGCGGGTGTCGGCATCAACGACGGGAGGAAAACTGGTCTTGCGCATGCGGCCAACCTTAAAACAGGCTGCCCTGTGCCAGCCCCAATGCCTCGCGCACCGGGGCAAAGCTGCGGCGGTGCTCGGCCAGCACCCCCAACTCCTGCAAGGCTTTCAGGTGCTCGGCGGTGGGATAGCCCTTGTGGCGGGCGAAGCCATACTGCGGATGCAGGCGGTCAAGCGCGATCATTTCCGCATCGCGCGCGGTCTTGGCCAGGATCGAGGCGGCGGAGATTTCCTGCACCTTGGCGTCGCCCTTGACGATGGCTTCCGCCGGCAGCGTCAGCGTCTTCGGGATCTTGTTGCCGTCGATCAGCACCTTACCCGGTGTGATCGCCAGGCCGTCGACGGCGCGCACCATCGCCAGCATGGTGGCCTGGAAGATGTTCAGCTGGTCGATCTCGGCGGCCGAGGCAAAGGCGATGTGCCAGGCCAGCGCCTTGTCCCTGATTTCCAGCGCCAGCGCCTCGCGCCGGGCCTCGCTCAGCTTCTTGGAGTCAGCCAGCCCGGCGATCGGCCGCGCCGGGTCAAGGATCACCGCGGCGGTGAACACCGAGCCGATCAGCGGCCCGCGCCCGGCCTCGTCCACGCCACAGATCAGCATGCGGCCAACTTGAGGATGGCCTGCGCCGCCAGGCGCGCCGAATCCTGCTGCAGCGAGCGGTGCAGCTCGGTGAAGGTGCTGATCACCTCGTCGCGTGCCTCGGTGTTCTGGTACAGGTTGGCCACCGCCGCGGCCAGTTTGGCCGGCGTCGCCTCGTGCTGCAGCAGCTCCGGCACCACGAAGCGCTTGGCGAGGATATTGGGCAGCCCGACGTAGGGCAGCTTCAGCTTGCGCTTGACCAGCTGGTAGGTCAGCCACGACAGCTTGTAGCTGATCACCATCGGCCGCTTGGTCAGCGCCACTTCCAGCGTCGCGGTGCCGCTGGTGACCAGCACCACGTCGGCGGCGATCATCGCCATCTGCGCGTGGCCGATCAGCTTGCGGATCGGCAGGTCCCACGCCTTGTGCTCGGACAGCAGGTGGTCGAACTGGTCCAGGGTTGGCCGCGTCGCCAGCGGCACCAGGAATTGCGCATCGGGGAACTGCTGCAACAGCAGGCGCGCGGTCTCGATGTATAGCCCGCCCATGTAGTCCAGCTCGCTCTTGCGGCTGCCCGGCAGCAAGGCAAACACCGGCACGTCGCGCGGCAGGCCGAGCTGGTCGCGCATCGCCTCGCGGTCCGGCTGCATCGCGATCTCGCCGGCCAGCGGATGGCCGACAAAGGTGGCGTTGACGCCGGCGGCGTCGTACAGCGGCTTTTCCATCGGGAACAGGCACAGCACCTGATCCGCCGACTCGCCGATCTTCACCACCCGCTCCGGCCGCCACGCCCACACCGACGGACTGACATAGTGCGCGGTGGGGATGCCGGCCTGCTTCAGCCATTTTTCCAGCTGCAGGTTGAAGTCCGGCGCGTCGATGCCGATGAACACGTCCGGTTTTTCCGCCAGCAGGGTATCGCGCAGGCGACGACGGATACGCAGCAGCTCGGGCAGGCGCGACAGCACCTCGACATAACCGCGCACCGCCAGCCGCTCCTGCGACACCTGGCTGACAAAGCCGCGCGCCAGCATGCGCGGGCCGCCGATGCCGGCGAAGGCGATGTCGGGATGCGCCGCTTTCAGCGCATCCATCAGATGGGCGCCGAGCAGGTCGCCGGAGGCTTCACCGGCCACCATGGCGACCTTGAGCTTGGCCGGACGGGCAAACAGCTTGTCAGTCATGGTTAACGGATGATGCCCCGGCCTGCGGTGTCAAAGAATTGCACGAACAGCGCCAGCTCGTCCCGGCCTTCCGCCGCCTGCGCCGTGATCTCGGCCTTGGCCTCGTCAAACGACAGGCCCTTGCGATACAGCGACTTGTAGGCATTGCGGATGTTGCGGATCTGCTCGGCGGTAAAGCCGCGGCGCTTGAGGCCCTCGGCATTGATGCCGGACGGCACCGCACGGTTGCCGTGCGCCATCACGTACGGCGGCACGTCCTGCGCCACCGCGCTGGAGAACGCGGTCATGGCGTGGGCGCCGATATGGCAGAACTGGTGCACGCTGGTGAAGCCGCCCAAGATCACCCAGTCACCGATGTGCACGTGGCCGGCCAGCGTCGCGTTGTTGGCGAAGATGGTGTGGTTGCCGACCTGGCAGTCGTGCGCCAGATGGACATAGGCCATGATCCAGTTGTCGTTGCCGATACGGGTCACGCCGCCATCCTGCGCGGTGCCGATGTTGAAGGTGCAGAATTCGCGGATGGTGTTGTTGTCACCGATCTCCAGCCGTGTCGGCTCGCCCGCATACTTCTTGTCCTGCGGCATCGCACCCAGCGAGCAGAACTGGAAAATGCGGTTGTTCTTACCGATGCGGGTATGGCCTTCGATCACCACGTGCGGGCCGACCCAGGTGCCGCTGTCGATGCTGACATTGGCGCCGATGATGCTGTATGCGCCGATTTCGACGTCGGGAGCGATCTGCGCCCCGTCAGCGATGATGGCAGTCGGATGAATGGCCATGCTTACACCTCGCGTTTTGCGCACATGATCTGCGCCTCGCACGCCACCTGGCCGTCGACCAAGGCACGGGCGTTGTATTTGGCAATGCCGCGCTTCATCGACAGCTGTTCCACTTCCAGCACCAGCTGGTCGCCCGGCACCACCTGGCGCTTGAAGCGCGCGCTGTCGATGCCGACGAAGAAGTACAGTTCGTTTTCCGGACGCTCACCAACGCTGCGGATCGACAGGATGCCGGCAGCCTGCGCCAACGCCTCGATGATCAGCACGCCCGGCATTACCGGATACTGCTCGAAGTGCCCCATGAAGAACGGCTCGTTGATGGTGACGTTCTTCAGCGCCTTGATGCGCTTGTTGGCCTCGAACTCGGTGACGCGGTCTACCAGCAGGAACGGGTAACGGTGCGGCAGGTAACGCATGATCTCGCGGACATCGATCGATACGGCGCAGTTTTCGGCAGATACGGCTTCAGTCATTCTGTTCAGTCCTTATTCTGTTGCGCTGTACTCAGCGCTTTTTCAAGTTGTTTGACACGGGTCACCAGGTCGTCCAGATGGCGGACATGGGCGGCATTGGCCAGCCACTCCTTGTGCGTCGCCATCGGGTAGACCGCGGTGTAGGCATCCGCCTTGCGGATGGATTTGGAAATCAGGGTACCGGCGCCGACATGGGTGCCGTCGGCGATCTCCAGATGGCCGATGATGCGCGCGGCGCCACCGATGGTGCAGCGCGCACCGATGCGGGTGCTGCCGGCCACCGCGGCGCAACCGGCCATCGCGGTGTGGGCGCCGACCGTCACGTTGTGGGCAATCTGGATCTGGTTGTCGAGCTTGGCACCTTCGCCGATCACGGTATCGGACAGCGCACCGCGGTCGATGGTGGTATTGGCGCCGATTTCGACATCGTCGGCGATCACCACCACGCCGGTTTGCGGAATCTTGAACCAGCGGTCACTGTTCCAGGCGAGGCCGAAGCCGTCGGCACCGATCACCGCGCCGGCGTGTACCATCACCCGCGAGCCAAGACGGCAGCCGTGATAGACGACCACATTGGGATAGAGCACCACGTCGTCGCCGAGGCTGACATCGTCACCGATCACCACGCCGGGATGCAGGATGCAGCGCTCGCCGATGGTCACGTTGCGGCCGATGCTGACCAGCTCGCGCACCTCACTGCTGGCGGCGATGCGGCAGCCGTCGGCCACCACCGCGCGCGGGTGTATGCCGCCCTGCGCCGGTGGCAGCGGGCTGAACAGCCGCGCCACCTTGGCAAAATACAGGTACGGGTCCGCAGCCAGGATCAGGCTGCGGCCAACCTTGGTCGCCTCTTCCGCCAGCGCCGGCTTCACGATCACCGCCGCGGCTGCGCTGGACGCCAGCTGACTGCGGTACTTGGGATTGGCCAGAAAGGTGATGTCACTCGCCCCGGCCTCATCCATCGGCGCCAGACGCTGGATCTCGCGATCGTCGCCACGCAGCTCGCCGCCCAGGGCGGCCACAATTGCAGATAGTTTCATGGTATGCATCAAAAATGAAGCCGACGCGAGTCGGCTTCAGGTAACAAGGCGGACCGTGCCGGCCTACTTTTCCAGCTCTTTCAGGACCTTGCCGGTAATGTCATGCCTGGGGCTGACATACACCACATCCTGCAGGATCACGTCGTACTGCTCGCGATCGGCGATGGTCTTGATGATGCGGTTGGCCCGCTCCTGCACCGACGCGAACTCCTCGTTTCGGCGCTGGTTCAGGTCGTCGCGGAAGTCGCGCATCTTGGCGGCATACTCGCGCTCGGTGGCGGCCAGATCACGCTCCATCGCCTTGCGCTCGGCCTCCGGCACCTTGTTGCGGGCGATGCCGGCTTCCAGCTCCTTGCCCTTGGCCGCCAGGCGCTTCAGATCCGCCTCGCGCGCCGCGAACTCCTTTTCCAATTTTTTCTGGGCATTGACCGCCGGTGCCGCCTCGCGATAAACGCGCTCGGTGTTGACGTAGCCCATCTTGAAGTCGGCCGCCGACACCGGCATCGCCAGCATCAGCCCAACACTGCAAAGCACTGCCTTCAGCATCATTCTTGCCACCCTGAATCCTTAGAAAACCTGCCCCAATGTAAACTGGAAGCGCTGCAACTTGTCGGTTTCTTTGCTGCCAATCGGGAACGCGTAGCTGAACTTCATCGGTCCCACCGGCGACAACCACGACAGCGCCAGACCGGTCGAGTAGCGCGCGCCGCTCGATGCAGTTACCGATGTGTCCTTGTCATCCCACAGCGTGCCACCATCGAAGAACACACTGCTGCGCAGGCTGCGATTATCCTTCATGCCGGGGAACGGGAACAGCAGTTCTGCCGAGAAGGACAGCTTGCGAGTACCGCCCAGGGCATCGCCATTGCTGTCCAGCGGGCCGAGGCTGCCGTTGTCGTAGCCGCGCACCGAGCCGATACCGCCGATGTAGTAGTTCTGGAAGAACGGCAAGCGGCTGGTCCGGCCATAGCCGTTGGCCATACCGATTTCGCCACCCAGCGCCAGCGTGTAGTTCTTCGACAGCGGCCAGAACCAGGTCTGGTTGTGCGACAGGCGGTAATACTGGATGTCGCCGCCCGGCAGGCCAGCATCGGCGTACACGCTCATGCTGGCACCGCGCGTCGGCCACAAGGCGCTATCACGGGTATCACGCGACCAGCCGGCAGAGGCCAGCACGGTCATGTTGCTGGCTCCGTACTGACCAACAAAATCCTCGTAGCGCTGCGGACTGTCTTCGTACAGCTTGATGGTGGTGTTTTCAGCGCCGAAGCTGAAGCTGATACGATCGTACTCGGTGATCGGCACCCCGAAGCGGGCGGCCAGACCGGTGGTCTTGGTACTGTACTGTGCGCGGTCCGCTTTTTGCGGATTGTAGCTGCGGCTGTACAGGTCGTAGCCAAGACTGACGCCATCGACGGTGTAGTACGGATCGGTAAACGAGATCGACGCGTTCTTGCTGGTCTTGCCGTTGGCAAAACTCACCGACAGCGACTTGCCGGAACCCAGCACGTTGGCCTGCGATACCGAGGCGCTCAGCTGCAGGCCATCGCCCTGGGCAAAGCCGATACCGGCCTGGATGGAGCCGGTCGGGCGCTCCTTCACCGTCACGTTCATGTCCACCTGGTCCGGGGTATCAACCACCGGCGGGGTTTCGATGTTGACGCTTTCGAAGTAGCCGAGCAACTCCAGACGCTCCTTGCTGCGCTTGACGCCCTCGCCGTTGTATTGCGCGCTTTCCAGCTGGCGCAACTCGCGGCGGATCACCTCGTCACGGGTACGGGTGTTGCCGGCGATGCTGACCCGACGTACCGAGGTGAGACGACCCGGGTCGACGAAGAAGGTCAGCGTCACCTGTTTGGTCTTGGCGTCCACTTCCGGAGCGACGTTGACGTTGGCGAAGGCATAGCCTTCCGCCCCCAGCCGGTCGGACAGCGCGGTCACGGTTTCGTTGACCTGCTCACGGTTGAACAGGTCGCCCTGCTTCACCAGCAGCAGCTTGCGCAGCTCGGCTTCCGGCAGTTTCAGGTCGCCGCCGAGACGGACATCGGCAATGCGGAACTGCTCGCCCTCGCGGATGTTGACGGTGACGAACATGTCCTTCTTGTCTGCACTGATCGCCACCTGTGTCGATTCGATATTGAACTCGACGTACCCCTGGTTCTGGTAGAAGGCACGCAGCTTCTCCAGGTCGGCAGACAGCTGCTGGCGCGAATACTGGTCGGAACGCGACAGCCACGACAGCCAGCCCGACGGGGTCAGCGCCATTTCTTCCAGCAGTTCATCCTGCTCGAACGCCTTGGCACCGACGATGCGGATATCGCGGATCTTGGCGGTAATGCCTTCCACGATGTCCAGCGTCACCGCCACACGGTTACGCTCCAGTCGCGTCAGTTGCGGCTGGATCTCCACCGAGTACTTGCCCTTGCTGAAATACTGGCGTTTCAGTTCCTGTACCGCCTGGTCGAGCAAGCCCTGATCAAAGATGCGCGACTCGGCGAGGCCGTTGTCCTTCAGTGCCTTGACCAGCTGGTCCTTGCTGAATTCCTTGGCGCCATTGATCTGCAACTGCGCGATCACCGGGCGCTCGCTGACCGCCAGGATCAGCACATCGCCCTCAGTCTCGATGCGCACGTCGTTGAAGAAGCCGGTGGCGAACAGTGCCTTGATGGCATCGGCGGCTTGCTGCTGGGTGAAGGTATCCCCCACCTTGAGCGGAAGGTAGCTGAATACGGTACCGGGCTCGGTACGTTGCAGACCTTCAACGCGAATATCCTTGATCACAAAACTGTCGGCAGCCCAGGCCGGCGACAGGAAAGTGGCGGCAAGTGCCGCCACAAGAAAGCGTTTGTTCATGGTTTTTATAATCCTAGCCGGCAAAAAGCCGGCCGAAGTCATTGAACAGGGCCAGCAACATGACTGTCATGATGAAAGCCATCCCCAAACGCTGACCGATTTCATATACTCGATCGGGCAACGGTCGCCCGCGTATCCACTCCGCGACATGATACAGCAAGTGCCCGCCATCCAGCACCGGCACCGGTAACAGGTTGAATACCCCCAGACTGACGCTGATCAGCGCCATGAATTCCAGCAGCGGCACCAACCCCAGATCGGCGCTCTTGCCGGCGTAGTCGGCGATGGTCAACGGCCCGCTCAGCGCTTCCAGCGCCACCGTACCGGTAAACATCGCGCCAATCATACGCAAACTGGATGCCATGAGGCTAGCCGTGCGTGCCAGCGCCTGCTGCAACGCCTCGCCCGCCCCCACTGTGACCTGCTGCTCGATTTTTTGCTGCCACGCCACATCGGGCAGCGCGCCGGCACCGATGCGGCCAACCTTTTGCCCATTGCGCTCGCTGCTGTCCGGCGTCAGCACCACCTCACGCAACTGGCCGTTGCGCTGGATGCGCAAGCGAATGGCCTGCCCGGGACGGGCCTGCACATAGCTGACCCACGCCGGCCACGATGCCAGCGGCTGGCCATCCGCGCCCAGCAGGCGGTCACCCTGGCGCAGACCGGCCCGCGCCGCCGCGCCATCCGGCGCCAGCTCGCCCAGTGCCAGATGGTAACGCAGTGGCGACAAGCCGAGCCGGGCGAGGCTCTGCTCGTTGAGCTGTTGCAGGCCGAATGCCGGCAAATCCACCGCCAGCGTCATGTCCACGCCGTCACGGGCGATGTACAGCACCATGCGGCCATCAAGGGCGATGGCGTCGCTGAGTCCGCCACGCAGTGCGTGCCAGTCGGCGATCTCGGTATCGTTAACCGCACGGATGTGGTCACCGGGCAGCACGCCGGCCGCTGCCGCCGCCGACTGTGGCGCAACGCTGCCGATGTACGGCAGCAGACGGGTCTGCTCGCCCTGCATCACCACAAAGAACAGCAACACCGCCAGCAGCAGGTTGGCCAGCGGCCCAGCAATCGAAATCAGGATTTTCTGCCACGGCGGACGCTGGTTGAAGGCACGCGGCAAATCAGCTGCCGACACCGCTGCCTCGCGACTGTCGAGCATGCGCACGAAGCCGCCCAGCGGAATCCAGCCGATCTTCCAGCTGGTTTCACCGCGTTGCCAGGTCAAGAGCGGCTTGCCGAAGCCGATGGAAAACTCCAGCACCTTGACCCCGCAATAACGGGCGGCGACATAGTGGCCAAACTCGTGAAAGGTGACCAGCACCCCGATCACCAGCAGGAAGGCCAGCAAGGCCATTATGCGGCCACCCAGGCCTGCACCTGGCGACGGGTATCCGCGTCACGCTGCAGCAGGGCCTCCAGCTCGTGGCAGGCGGACAGGTCCTGCGTTTGCAGCGCACGCTCCACCAGATTGGGAATATCGAGAAAGGCAATGCGCTGCTGCAGGAAGGCCTCGACGGCGATCTCGTTGGCAGCATTGAGCACCGCCGAGGCAGCACCACCGGCGCGCAAGGCATCGAACGCCAGCCGCAGGCAGGGGAAGCGCTGCAGGTCCGGCGCCTCGAACGTCAGCCCGGACAGGGCCAGGAAGTCCAGAGCCTTCACCGGTGCAGCAATACGCTCCGGCCAGCCCATCGCGTAGGCGATCGGCGTGCGCATGTCGGGCGAACCCAGCTGCGCCAATACCGAGCCGTCCTTGTAGCGCACCATGGAGTGGATCACGCTTTGCGGATGCACCACCACGTCGATACGGTCGGCCGGGGCATTGAACAGCCAGTGCGCCTCGATCACTTCCAGCCCCTTGTTCATCAGGGTGGCGGAGTCGACGGAAATCTTGCGCCCCATCACCCAGTTCGGATGATTGCAGGCGTCGTCGGGCGTGACGTGGCGCAGGCTGGCCGCATCGCGCTGGCGGAACGGGCCGCCGGACGCGGTCAGGATCAGCTGCTCGATGCCATTGCGATCGAGGTTGCCGTCATAGGCCGCCGGCAAGGCCTGGAACAGCGCGTTGTGCTCGCTGTCCACCGGCAGCAGTTCGGCGCCGCTGTCGCGCACGGTGCGCATGAACAGCTCGCCGGCAACGACCAGCGACTCCTTGTTCGCCAGCAGGATGCGCTTGCCCAGTCGCGCCGCGGCCAACGTTGGCCGCAGGCCGGCGGCACCGACAATGGCCGCCATCACCATGTCCGCCTCCGGCAGGGTCGCCGCCACTTCCAGCGCCGCCTCGCCGTAAGCCACTTCGGTCGGACACGCCGCGTCACGCAGCCGCTGCTGCAACTGGCTGGCGGCCGACGCATCGGCCACCACCGCCAGCAAGGGGCGGAACTGCAGGCACTGCGCAAACAGCTTGTCGACCTGGCGATGCGCGGTCAGCGCCACCACGTGATAACGCCCGGGGTGGCAAGCCACCACGTCGAGGGTATTGACGCCGATGCTGCCGGTGGCGCCAAGTACGGTAATACCTTGAGAACGGTTCATGATTCAGACCAGCAAAAGACGGAGCGCATGGGACACCGCCAGCACGGCAATCAGGCTATCAATACGGTCGTACACCCCGCCATGACCCGGCAGCAGCTGGCTGCTGTCCTTGACGCCGGCGCTGCGCTTGAACCAGGACTCTAGCAGGTCGCCGACCACGCTGACCGCGGTCAGGCCGATCGCCAGCGGCAGCAGCCATAACGGCGACAGCGGCACGTTGAGCCAGCCCCATTGTGTCACCAGCCAGCTGTACAGCGAGACGCCGACCACCGCGCCGGCGACTCCTTCCCAGCTCTTGCCGGGACTGATCGTCGGTGCCAGTTTGTGCTTGCCAAAGGCCTTGCCGGCAAAATAGGCAGAGATGTCGGCCACCCACACCAGTCCCATCACCGCCAGCAACTGCAGGCCATCGGCGACGGTAGATTGCGGCCGCCATGCCAGGAACGCGAACCACGCCGGAAACAGCAGCAGCCAGCCCAGCAGCATCGCCGGCCAGCCGCTGGGCAGCGGCCAACGTTTGGCCAGCCAGCACGGTGCCAGCAGCAGCCACACCAGCAGCGACAGCGCCATCAGCGCCGCTGGTGCGACAAAGCCCTGCAGCCACAGACCAGCGGCCACCACGGTCGATACCGCCAGATAGGCGTAGCGTACGGCACCATCAAGGCGGGCCATGCGGGCGAACTCCCACAGCGCCAGCACGATGATCAGCCAGGAAAAACCGGCCCAGGCCACGCCATTGAACAGGAACAGCGCCGCCAGCATCAGCGGAAGCAGCACCAGCGCCGTCAGAATACGCGTCTTGAGCATGACTCAGCCTCGGCGTTGGGTTTCGGGCAGTTGCTCGCTGGTACGGCCGAAACGGCGCTCACGAGACCGGAACGATGCCACCGCCGAGGTCAATGCCTGCGCATCGAAATCCGGCCACAGCAAATCGGTAAAGAACAACTCGGTATAGGCCAGCTGCCACAGCAGGAAATTGCTGATGCGCTGCTCGCCACCGGTACGGATGAACAGGTCCGGCTCTGGGGCGTAGGCCATCGACAGGTTGGCCGCAAGGGCGGCCTCGTCCAGCCGGGTTGCGCCTTGTGCCAGCAACCGGTTGGCCGCCTGCATCACGTCCCAGCGACCGCCGTAGTCGGCGGCGATGGTCAGCACCAGCCCGGCATTGCCGGCGGTACGCGTCTCGGCCCGCTCGATGCGCTCGACGATTTCGGCGGAGAAGCGTTCGCGCGAACCGATCACGTGCAGGCGGATGTTGTTGCGGTGCAGTTTGTCCACCTCGCGCTCCAGCGCGGTCATGAACAGCCCCATCAGGAAGCTGACCTCATCCGGCGGGCGGCGCCAGTTTTCGGTGGAAAACGCGAACAGGGTCAGGTATTCGACGCCCAGCTCGGCACAGGCCTTGATGGTGTCGCGTACCGCCTCCAGCCCGCGCTTGTGGCCGGCAACGCGCGGCAGAAAGCGCTTCTTGGCCCAGCGGCCGTTGCCATCCATGATGATGGCGATATGCCGGGGTACGGGCCGTACCTCGGGCACATCCTGCGTGGAACTCGCGAACAAGCGATACCCCTTATACGGCCAGCAGTTCGGCTTCTTTGGTCGCCAGTGCCTTGTCGATCTCGGCGGTATACTTGTCGGTCAGCTTCTGGATTTCGTCCTGGCCACGGCGCTCTTCGTCCTCGGTGATGGCCTTGTCCTTGAGCAGGTTCTTGAAGTCGTTATTGGAGTCACGGCGCACATTGCGTACCGACACGCGCGCGCCTTCGGCTTCACTGCGTACCACCTTGATCAGATCGCGGCGACGCTCTTCGGTCAGCATCGGCATCGGCACGCGGATCAGGTCACCCATGCTGGCCGGATTCAGGCCCAAATCACAGTCGCGAATGGCCTTTTCGATCTTGCCGGCCATGTTCTTTTCCCACGGCTGCACGCCGATGGTACGGGCGTCGATCAGGGTCACGTTGGCCACCTGGTTGACCGGCACGTCACTGCCATAGTATTCCACCATGACGTGATCGAGCAGACCGGTATGGGCACGACCGGTACGCACCTTGGCAAGGTCTGCCTTGAAGGTTTCGAGGGTCTTTTGCATCTTGTGCTCGGCCGATTTTTTCACGTCATTAATCATGATTACTCCCGTTGTATCTCTAAAAAACAAAGCGGAAAACGGCTGACGCCGCTTCCGCCCTATCCATATTCATTAGGCTCAGCAGTGTACCAGCGTGCCTTCGTCTTCGCCAAGCACCACGCGCTTGAGCGCGCCGTCCTTGAAGATGCTGAACACCTTGATATTCAGCTGCTGGTCGCGGCACAGTGCAAACGCGGTGGCATCCATCACCTTGAGGTTGCGCGAGATGGCCTCGTCGAAGGTCAGCGTCTGGTAACGCACCGCATCCGGGTTTTTCTTCGGGTCATCGGTGTACACGCCGTCCACCTTGGTCGCCTTCAGCATGATGTCCACGTTCATTTCCATGCCGCGCAGCGCGGCCGCGGTATCGGTGGTGAAGAACGGGTTGCCGGTACCGGCGGCGAAGATGACGACCTTGCCCTCTTCCAGATACTGCATCGCCTTGCCGCGCACGTAAGGCTCGGCAATCTGCTGCATGGTCAGTGCCGACTGCACGCGGGCGATGAGGCCAACCTTGGTCATCGCATCCTTCAGCGCCAGTGCGTTCATCACCGTCGCCATCATGCCCATGTAGTCGGCGGTGGCACGATCCATGCCGGCAGCGGCAGGCGCCACGCCACGGAAGATGTTGCCGCCACCAATGACGACACCTACCTCGATCCCCATCGCCACCACTTCTTTGATCTGGCCGACAATTTGTTCGATGGTGGCACGGTTGATCCCGTAACTGTCATCACCCATCAGGGCCTCACCGGACAATTTCAGCAAGATTCGTTTATAGGCAGGAGCTTGGCTCATGATCACCTCGGGCGTGGGGTTAGAATTCAATTTGCAAAACGGCACCCTGCAAGCAGGGTGCCGTTGGACCGTTCAGTTAACGGGGATTACAGCTTGGCAGCAGCGGCCACTTCAGCAGCGTAGTCAACTACGGCTTTTTCGATGCCTTCGCCAACAACCAGCATCGCGAATGCATTCACTTTAGCCGATTTCTCGGCCAGCAGTTTTTCTACAGTCACGTCCGGGTTCTTGACGAAAGGCTGACCCACCAGGGTCACTTCGGCCAGGAACTTGTTCACGCGGCCTTCAACCATCTTGGCAACGATGTCGGCTGGCTTGCCGGATTCGGCTGCCTGTGCGGTGTAGATCTTGCGCTCTTGTTCCAGCGTCTCGGCCGGAACCTGGTCTTTCGACACGCAGATCGGCTTGGAAGCGGCGATGTGCATGGCGACATCACGACCCAGGGCTTCGTCGCCGTTCAGGTCAACGATGACACCGATCTTGGCGCCGTGCAGGTAAGTCGCGATGGTACCTTCGGTGCTGTAGCGAACAAAACGACGGATGGTCATGTTCTCGCCCAGCTTGGCGATGGCGGCCTTGCGGATTTCTTCTACCGATACACCGTCAATTTCAACGGCGGACAGCGCTTCGACATCGGCAGGGTTGGCCACAACCACAGCCTTGGCAGCAGCAGCAGCCAGCGCCAGGAAGGTCGGATCCTTGGCAACGAAGTCGGTTTCGCAGTTCACTTCCACCAGCGCGCCAACACCACCTTCGATGCAGGAACCGATGATGCCTTCGGCAGCAACACGGCCGGCCATCTTGGAAGCCTTGTTGCCGGACTTGATGCGCAGGATTTCTTCTGCCTTGGCCAGATCACCCTCGGCCTCAACCAGTGCCTTCTTGCATTCCATCATGCCCAGACCAGTCGCTGCGCGCAGGTCGCCAACCATCTTTGCGGTAATTTCCGCCATGACTTACTCCTTCAAAAGTATACGGTTACGTCTCATCAGGGTTCGAAAAAAGGGGCTTGCGCCCCTTTTTCGCGTTGCCCTTTAGCTTATTCAGCAGCAGCTGGTTCAGCAGCAACGATTTCCTGCAGCGACTGGGCGCGGCCTTCCAGTACGGCGTCGGCGATGCCGCGAGCGTACAGACGGATGGCACGGCTGGAGTCATCGTTACCTGGGATTACGTAGTCGATGCCTTCTGGCGAGTTGTTGGTATCAACAACACCGATAACCGGGATGCCCAGCTTCTTGGCTTCAACAACGGCACCTTTCTGGTAGCCGGTGTCGATTACGAAGATCGCGTCTGGCAGGCCCTTCATGTCCTTGATACCACCCAGCGAACGCTCCAGCTTTTCAACTTCGCGCTGCATATCCAGCAGCTCTTTCTTGTTGAAACCGGAATCGCCAGCCAGTTCCAGGGCCGCGCGCTTGTCTTCCAGGCGCTTGATGGACTGCTTAACGGTCTTGTAGTTGGTCAGCATACCGCCCAACCAGCGGTGATCCACGAATGGCGCGCCTGCACGGGACGCTTCTTCACGGACGATCTCACGCGCCTGACGCTTGGTACCCACAAACAGCACGTTGCCTTTGTTAGCAGTCAAACGACGCACATAGTCCTGGGCGCCAACGAACAGTGGCAGAGTCTTTTCCAGGTTGATGATGTGAATCTTGTTACGGCTGCCGAAAATGTACTGAGCCATTTTCGGGTTCCAGAAACGGGTTTGGTGGCCGAAGTGAACGCCGGCCTCAAGCATTTGACGCATGGTCACATTGTTGGACATTTAAATCTCCTAAAGGGTTATGCCTCCATCCGTACAGACAACCTTGCGTACAAGGCACCCTTTGGTACGGATGTGCGTGATATCCCCCAGACATTGAGGGAACTCGCAATTGTAGCATTGCCGTGACGGCGGGTTCAAGCAGTCAGCCGCTCAAAATTCGCCGTCCGGGTTTTTCAGGCGCCTGATGCGGCGGCGGCGCAAACGCAACACGATCAGCGTCGGCAGGAAGCCGAGGAAAAACAGCAGAATGCCGGCGCGAATCAGGCTGTCCTGCACCACCGCCAGCATCAGCACCACGTACAGCCACGCAATCACAATTAGATACATATCAAACGACCGTTTGAAAAAAAGCCAATAGTGTGTCAAGAATAGCGCATTCCCGCCCTCCGGAGCCGCCCGATCATGCACACCCGTTTCACCGAGACCTTTGGCGTCCAGCTACCCCTGCTCTGCCCCGGCATGAGCTATATCGCCACCCCGGAACTGGTCGCCGCCACCAGCAACGCCGGCGGCCTGGGCATCCTTGCCACCGGCCCGCTCACCGCGGAGCAGACACGCAGCGCCATCCGCCACATCCGCAGCCTGACCGACAAACCGTTCGGCATCGGCTGCACCCTGATGATGCCCGGTGCCAGGGAAAACGCCGAAGTGGCGCTGCAGGAGCAGGTGCCGGTGATCAATTTCTCGCTCGGCAAGGGCGACTGGATCGTCAAGCGCGCCAGCAGCTATGGCGGCAAGGTCATCGCCACCGTGGTCACCGAGAAGCATGCCATTTCCGCAGAGAAGATCGGCGTCGACGCCCTACTGGTCACCGGCCATGAGGCAGCCGCCCACGGTGGCGAAGTCACCTCGCTGGTACTGATTCCGGCCATCCGCAAGGTCAGCTCGCTACCCATCATCGCCGCCGGCGGCTTTGGCACCGGCCAGGGGCTGATCGCGGCACTGGCACTGGGCGCCGACGCCATTGCCATGGGCAGCCGCCTCGCCATGACCCAGGAAAGCCCGGTACACCACACCACCAAGGACATGATTCGCCAGCGCAGCGTCGGCGACACCATCTACTCGCGCAATTTCGACGGCCTGTGGTGCCGGGTGATGGATACCCCGACCGCGCGCAAGCTGACCCGCAAGCGGTTGAGCCTGCTGGTGGCCGGCTGGCGCGCACTGGGCACGGCGCGCCGCATGAAGCTGCCACTCGGCAAGACGGTACTGGGCGGCATGCTGACGCAGCCACAGAACCTGCGCCAGCTGGCACAATTCGGCGCCGCCACCGAATCGATCCGACTGGCGATCGAGGATGGCGATCATCAGCGCGGGGTACAGCTGATCGGCCAGGTGCAAGGCCTGCTCGACGACATCCCCACCGTCAGCGAGCTGTTCCAGCGTCTGGTGAGCGAAGCACGCGCCACGCGCGACAAGCTGCCCAGCTGAATACCATCCGCGGGCGCAGCCGTCGTTGCGCCCGCCCTCCCCTCCGCCAGACACCCCCTACTTGCCGACAAGGCGCAGAGTCGCTATCATTTGATAATGATTCTTGTTTAGTAAAAATTGGATGTGGACCACGCACCGGCAGACGCCCTAGCACAGCACCGCACGCACGTTGGCCGCAAGTCGCAAGCATCCGCCCACACAACGACAAGGCAAGCCCGGCGACCCCGTCCCGGCACCAGCACCGGCACCGGCAGGCACACAGCCTGCCATGCGGCCAGCACAAGTCCGGATCACCTCAACCCGGCAATCAACTCAGGAGCAGCCAATGCCAGATCTCGCCTACCAGATTGAGCGACTACAGGTTCGCCGTGGCAACGACAGCCTGCTTGATTGCCAGCAACTGCAAATCCCGGCCCACCGCGTCACCGCCGTCATTGCCGCCCATGCCCCGGAACACAGCCTGCTGCTGCAGGCACTGGCCGGCGCACACGGCCGGCAGCAGGGCCGCCTGTTTGGCCAGCCGCTGCCGCAAGCGGGCCACCACGATGCCCGCATTGCCGGACTGGCGCCAGCCGCCACCAATCCGCGACAACGGCTGTGCGATTACGTACTACAAGGTCGCCTGCCGGCCTCGCGCTGGCTGCTGCGACCGTCGCCACTGGATCGTGACGCCGCCACCCTGGCCTTGCGACTGGTCGCACTGGAGGCACAAGCCGGACAACGATTGGCCAACCTGACTCCCAGCGAACTGCAACTGGCGCGCATCGCCCGCAGTCTGGCCCAGCCCGCGCCGCTATTGTTGCTCGATCAATGGACCGCGCACCTCTCTGCACAGCAACAACTGCTACTGATGCAGCGACTGGCGCGGCTGGCGCCGACCGGACGCACCATCGTCTGCACCCTGCCCGAGCACAGTCCCGCCGCCAGTCACGCGCAGTGGCTGGTATTGCTGGCCGGCGGCCGCCTGCTGGCGCAAGGCAGCCCGGCACAGCTGCGGCCAGCCGCAAGCGGATACCCGCCGCACCATGCCACGCCATTCGCCAGCCCGCCTGACCACCAGCGCCTCGCCGCCTGAAATGCGCGACCCGGTTTCACCAAACGCACCGAGGGCATAGAATCGCCACATCCGTCTCCAGCCCAGCCACCATGACACTCCATTTACCCGCCGTTGCCGACCCTAGCCTGCCCACCCGCTGGTGCCTGTTTGATGGCCAGCAAGTCTGGCTCGATGCCGGGGCCTTTCCCGCGCAACGCCCGGCGCACAGCAGCAATCCGCACTTCATCGGCCACAACGGCCAATTCAACCTGTTCAGCGCCGAGTTGATCGGCGCGGCACCGCCACAGTGGCAGGCCCACACCCTGCGCCAGGCGTTGCAAGGCCTCCCGGCCGATGCGGTACCGCTACTGGCCCGTGCCGCACAGTTGCGGCGCTTCGAGCACAGCCACCGCTTTTGCGGCGCCTGCGCCCAACCGCTGCAAGCACACCGGCACGATCACGGCCGCGGCTGTCCGTCCTGTGGCGAGCTGTACTACCCGCGCCTGTCGCCGGCGATGATGGTGGCGGTCACCCGTGGCCGTGAAATCCTGCTCGCCCGCGGCCCGCACTTCAGTCCCGGCCTGTACAGCGCCCTCGCCGGCTTCGTCGAGCCGGGCGAAACGCTGGAAGCCTGCGTCGAGCGCGAAACGGCGGAAGAGGTCGGCATCCGGATCCGGCAGCTGCAGTATGTCGGCTCGCAATCCTGGCCGTTCCCGCACTCGCTGATGCTGGCTTTCACCGCCGAATACGCCGCTGGCGAGATCACGCCGCAGCCGGGCGAGATCGAAGCCGCCGACTGGTTCGATATCGACCACTTGCCGCCAACCCCGGCCGGACACTCCATCGCACACTGGCTGATCAAGCACACCGTCGAGCAGCTGCGCCGCCGCGAACACTGAGCCGGGCTGCGGCAAGACCACCACATCTTGCGGCCAACCTTGGCCGCAACAACAAGACGGAACGTGACAAAAATGCCGGCCAGCCCGTAAAGTCCTTGCACAAAGTGGCGGTGATTACGATAAAGATTCTAAAGAATCACAATTGCATTTAATATCGACCACACCAAAACGCGGCACACACCGTATGCGCCGCACACCCGACATCACCTACAAAAAATACTCTGCAAGGACAAAATCATGGGGAAACTAAAACTGGCACAGCGCCTGGCGCTGGGCTTCGGTGCCGTCATCACCCTGCTGGTGCTCGGCTCGGCCTTTACCCTGTTCCGCCTCGGCGGTATTCAGGAACGGGTATCGGAACTGGTGGAATACCGCATCCCGGTGATCCAGAACTCCCGCTCGCTGAGCGCGGCCCTGCTGTCGGTCACCAACGCGGCACGCACCATCCTGCTGGAAAGCGATGACAAGCTGGTCGAGGAAAAACTCGACATCCTGAAGAAATCGGCAGCCAAGGCGCAGCTGGAATTCAAGGAAATGCAGACGCTGGCCAAGGACCCGAAAGAGGTGGAACTGGTCGGCAAGATCGACAAGTCGATGAAGGAATTCAACGTCCTGGTCGACAAGCTGCTGCCGATGATCGTGCGCCAGAAATGGGACGCCTCGATCATCGTCTCGGAAAAACTGGAACCGCAGGAGCGCCTGCTCAGCATGCAGCTGGACAAACTGATCGCCTACCACACCCAGGTGATGGAAGAGCAGAAAGCGTCCACCACCAGCACGCTGAAGGAAACCATGCTGGCGGCGATCATCGCCATCATTGCCAGCGTCGGCGCCAGCATCATGGTGGCACTGCTGATTGCCCGCTCGCTGACGCGCCAGATTGGCGGCGAACCGGATTACGCCGCGGAAGTGATGAAGGAGATCGCGCACGGCAACCTCGGCATCAGCGTCAAGATCGGCAAGGGCGACAACAGCTCGCTGCTGTACAACCTGTCGCGCATGACCAGCGAACTGAACGGCGCCCTGCGCACCGTCGAGCGTAGCGTGCAGGAAAGCAGCGCCGCCTCGGATGAACTGCGCAACACCATGCAGCGCCTGGTCAGCCGCTCCGAAGAACAGAACCGTGCCGCCGACGAGATGGCCAGCGTGATCCAGCAGATGGCCGTCGGCGTACAGGAACTGCACCACAGCGCCGGCAGCGCCGAAAGCGCGGCCCGCACCGCCAGCGGCGATGCCCGCCAGGGCGTGGAAGTGATCCAGGGCGCGGTACGCGAAATGGATGCCATCAGCACCCTGATCAAGTCCACCGCCGGCAGCATCCACGAGCTGGGCCGCCAGTCGCAGACCATCGACAACATCGTGTCGGTCATCCGCGACGTCGCCGACCAGACCAACCTGCTGGCGCTGAACGCCGCCATCGAGGCAGCCCGCGCCGGCGAACAGGGCCGCGGCTTTGCCGTGGTCGCCGACGAGGTGCGCAAGCTGGCCGAGCGCACCACCAAGGCCACCGGCGAAATCGCCGAGATGATCGGCGCCATCCGCGTCAGCTCGCAACAGGCAGTGGAAGCGATGAACCAGTCGGTGGAACGCGCCCACACCAGCGCGGCACAGGGCCAGCGCGCCGGCGAATCGATTGTCGCGATCCAGAACGGCACCGAGACCGTCGGCCAGAGCGTGCTATCGATCGCCAGCTCGCTGTCCGACCAGGCCCGCTCCGGCGAGCAGGTGTCGCGCGAAGTGCAGCGCATTACCGCCATCGCCCAGCGTAACCGCGAGGCCGCCGACGAGGCCGTCTCCGCCGCCGCGCGCATGAGCGAACTGACCGAGGAGATCCGGCAGAGCTTCAGCCGCTTCCACACCGCCTGAGGTTGGCCGCAAGGCAAGCTCCGACCCCAAGGAAAGCCGCTGCCAAGCGGCTTTCCTGTCTGCGGCAGCGACCAGCACGGCAGCTGCGCCGGCAAGAATCGGAGAACAGGCAACAGCCAGCCGCGAAGACCGGCCAAGGGGCAAGGGGCAAGACCCACGACAGCAAGATGGCAAGCGGCCGCCACAGTGCGACCTCCCGTTCAGACCACACAGCGGAAAGGAGACAGCAATGAACACATGGCGCAACAGTCTTGCGACCCTGGCCCTGCTGGGCAGCGCCGCGCATGCCATGGCGGCCGACGACGTGATCCTGACCGTAACCCGCAGCGCCGGGCAAGCACACCACTTCACGCTGCAACAGCTTGCCGCACTGCCGCAAGCCAGTATCACCACCGCCACGCCGTGGACCACCGGCAAGCACCACTATCGCGGCGTCGCGATCAGCACCCTGCTCCAGCAGTTGCAGATCACGCCGCAAACGCTCAAGGTTCACGCGCTGAATGACTTCTGGGCCAGGATACCCACCGCCGTGGCGCTGCAATACCAGGCAATCCTGGCCACCCACGTCGATGGCCAGCCGATGAGCCGCCGCAATAAGGGCCCGCTGTGGATCATCCTGCCGTTGAGCGAGCACCCCGAGCTCAACCACGAGAAATACCACAACTACATGGTGTGGCAAGCCAGAACCATAGAAGCCGAATGAATCATGGGCAAAGTCAGGTTCCTCTTCTTCGCCGCCGTCATGTGCACCTTCCTCGCGGTGACCGCTTGGTCGACATGGAACTATGAGCGCACCTTCCGCACCGTCACCACCTACACCCAGACTTCGGCCTGGGCGCTGGCGCAGCTGGAAATCGATGTCTACCGCCTGCAGGAGACGCTGAAGCTGTACCAGGTCGGCCACGCCGACAGCAAGCAGCTCAGCCTCAGCTACGACATCGCCTGGAACCGCATGGACGTGTTCCTGACCGGCGAGGCAACCAAGGATATCCGCCAGCGTTTTGCCGCCGAGGAGCTGGTGCGCCGCATTCTCGACGTGCTGCAACGTCACGAGCGCGCCATCGCCGCCCCCACCCCGAGCGACCCGACGCTGGCGCAGATGAGCCAGGAGCTGGACACGCTGATTCCGCGGCTGCGCGACATCATGGTGCAGAATTTCACCGGCCCCAATGCGCTGCAGGAAACCCGCCTGCTGGACGAAGCCAAGATCCGCAACTTTGCCGCCATCGGCATCCTGCTGCTGTTCAGTCTCATCATGCTGGCGCTGCTGTTCCGCGAGTCGAAAAAACAGCACTTCCTGGCCTGGAACGACGTGCTGACGCAGCTGCCCAACCGCGCCGCATTCATGCACCAGCTGGCGCAGCTGACCGCGGCGCCGGAGGCGCAGGTGGTGCTGTGCCTGGTCGACCTCAGCCGCTTCAAGGAAGTCAACGACAGCTTCGGCCATGCCGCCGGCGACCGGCTGCTGGCGCAGATCGCCGAGCTGCTGCAGCAGCACCGGAACGAGGAGGTCTACCTGGCGCGCATCGGCAGCGACGAATTTGCGCTGGTGATGTTCGGCAACATGTCCGGCTACAGCTGGTTCGCCTACTCCCGCAAGATCTACAACCAGCTCGAACGGCTGCTGCACAGCGAAGACCCGGCCCACCGCGTGAAACTGAACATGGGCATCAGCCAGTACCCGCAGCACGCCAGCTCGGTGGAAGAGATGGTGCTGTTTGCCGACCTGGCACTGCTGAGCGCCAAGCAGGACAAGCAGCTGCACTACCAGGTATTCAACCGCTTCATGCTCGACCAGTACCAGCGCAAGCGGCTGCTGGCCGGCCACCTGCAGGAGCTGCTGGCCGAGCCGCAGAATACCGAGCTGTACCTGTGCTACCAGCCGATCATCAACATCAGCCAGCCGCAGCAGCTGGGAGTGGAGCTACTGATCCGCTGGAACCACCCCAAGCTGAATTTCATCAACCCACCGGACATCATCCAGATCGCCGAGGAAAACGGGCTGGGCGAAAAGCTGGGCGAGTGGCTGTTCCGCCGCATGCGCCATGATATCGCCCGCTTCCCGGCCGACACCCTGCGCCACATCCACTTCTCGATCAACCTCAGCAGCTCGATCTTCAACCAGAACCTGGTCAACCGCGTCAGCGACTGGCTGCAGGGCGGCCCGCTACCCGCCAGCCAGCTGATCCTGGAGCTGACGGAAAACATCGCGCTGGAAGACGTGCAGCTCAGCCGCAAGATCTTTACCCAGCTGAAGGAAAAGCAGATCCGCATCGCGCTGGACGATTTCGGCACCGGCTGGTCGTCGTTTTCCTACCTGAAGGATCTCAGTTTCGACAAGCTCAAGATCGACAAGTCGTTCATCAAGCATCTGGACCGGGACAAGCGGCTGCCGCTGTTCGTGCAGGCGATTACCGACCTGTCGCACCAGCTGGGCATTTCCGTGGTCGCCGAAGGCGTGGAGACCGAGAGCGAGCTGCGCAAGATCCTCGAAATCGGCGCCAACGAGATCCAGGGCTACTATTACTCGCGGCCGCTCAGCACCGACGCCTTCCTCGACTACGCCCGGCACTACCTCGCCAGCAATGTGCGCGAAACCCGGACCAGGACCGACCTCGCCTGACGTGCGGCCGTAGCCATGAAAAAACCCGCCGGTTGGCGGGTTTTTTCATGCTACGCGGCCTTCGACTCAGGCTCTGGCCGGCACCGCGGCCAGTACCGCCTGCAGCAACTGCCACGCCTTGCCGACCGAGGCTACCTCCACCCGCTCGCCCGGCGCATGCGCGCCACGGATATTGGGGCCGAACGACACCATGTCCATCTGCGGGTACTTGGCGCCGATGATGCCGCACTCCAGCCCGGCATGGATCACCTGCACGCCGGAGTCGGCGCCGAACTGCTGGCGATACACCTGCTGGAACAGCGCCAGCAGCGGCGAGGCCGGATTCGGCGCCCAGCCCGGGTAGCCGCCCTCGGTTCCCACCTCGAAACCGGCCAGCTGGAACAGGCCGACGATCTCGCTGGCCAGATTCTGGAAGCCGCTGTCCAGCAGCGAGCGCACCATCAGGTTGGTGAACACCTTGCCGTCGGCAATGCTGATCACCCCCAGATTATTGGACGTTTCCACCACGCCACCGACGCGCTGGCTCATGCGCTTCACCCCGTGCGGTGCCGCGTGCAGCGCGCGGAAGATCGCCTGCTGGTCGGCCGGCGCCAGCACCTCGCTGGCGCTGGCAAGGTTGGCCGCAATGCTCACCCCTTCGTCGACGCCGGCCAGTTCAAAGCGCATCAACGCCTGGAACGCATCCAGCCGCGCCGCCAGCTTGTCGCCGTCGGCGGCCGGATAGGCCACCACGGCAAAGGCCTCGCGCGCCAGCGCATTGCGTGCGGTGCCGCCATTGAACGACGCCACGCGCAGGTCGGTGATCGCTTCCAGCTCGCGCAGCAGGCGGATCAGCACCTTGTTGGCATTGCCGCGGCCGAGGTGGATATCGGCGCCGGAATGGCCGCCGACCAGCCCGGCCACCGTCAGCTGGCGTACCTCGAAGCCCGCCGGCAACGACTGCGACTGGTAGCTGCGTCGCGCATTGACATCGATGCCGCCGGCACAGCCCATGTAGAACTCGCCCCACTCCTCGGTATCGATATTGATCAGCATCCGGCCCTGCAGCAGCCCCGGCTCCAGCCCCAGCGCGCCGCCCATGCCGGCCTCTTCGTCCAGCGTCATCAGCACTTCCACCGGGCCGTGCACGATGTCGTTGCTGGCCAGCACCGCCAGCCCCAGCGCCACGCCGATACCGTTGTCGGCACCCAGCGTGGTGTTTTCCGCGATCAGCCAGCCGTCCTTCAGCACCGGACGGATCGGGTCATTGAAGAAGTCGTGCACGGTGCCGGTATTGGCCTGGCACACCATGTCGAGGTGGCCCTGCAGCACCACGCCGACACGGTCTTCCATACCCGGCGTCGCCGTCTTGCGCACGATCAGGTTGCCGGCCTTGTCCACCACCGTCTCCAGACCGCGCAGTTCCGCCCAGCCTTTCAGATAGTCGCGCAGCGCCGCTTCATGTTTGGAAGGACGAGGAATGTCACACAGGGTCTGAAAGTGTTCCCACACGATGGTAGGTTCGAGGGCTGCAATATTCACCACAACAAGGCGCTCCTTTATTCCGCCGGCGGAGACATTTCATGCCAATAATTCCGCCAAAATAATCACAGGGTGACTCGTGATCACCCTTTTTGTAGACAATCAACTTTACCACGCCCCCGGCAGGGCGTCTTGAATGCAAGCGTTTCGCGTTATTGGCGGCAACGGCCAATCCGCCGTCAAAACGCGAGTGATTGATTACAATCACGAATCTGCTTGGCACAAAAACAACGCCCAATACCGGTATCGTCACAACTTATGCCAGAACGTTGCCATGCAGTGCCCCGCCATTCGCGCCGACAGGATGACGGCTTGCGGCCAACCTTGTCGCAGCGTAATTTTATTACCGCTGTAGCTGCTTAATTACAACGCCATTCCGTACCATAATTACAGACACTCAATAACGGAGAGCAACACCATGACCCGCCGCACCAAGATTGTCGCCACCCTCGGCCCCGCCTCCAGCGATCCGGCAACCCTGGAACGCCTGCTGCAGGCCGGCGTCAACGTCGTCCGCCTCAACTTCTCGCACGGCAGCGCCCAGGACCACATCGACCGTGCCGCGCTGGTGCGCAGCACCGCGGAACGACTGGGCATGCCGGTGGCGATCATGGTCGACCTGCAGGGCCCGAAAATCCGCGTCGGCAAGTTCGCCAACGGCAAGACCACGCTCACCAACGGCCAGCCGTTCATCCTCGACGCCGACTGCGAGCTGGGCGACGACCAGCGCGTCGGCCTCGACTACAAGGAGCTGCCCAACGACGTCGCCAGCGGCGTGGTGCTGCTGCTCGACGACGGCCGCATCGTGCTGACCGTGGAAAAGGTGCTCGGCAACCAGATCCACACCCGCGTCAAGGTCGGCGGCGTGCTGTCCAACAACAAGGGCATCAACCGCCAGGGCGGCGGCCTGACCGCGCCGGCGCTGACCGGCAAGGACATCGACGACATCAAGACCGCGGCACAGCTGGAAGCCGACTACGTGGCGGTGTCCTTCCCGAAAAGCAGCGCCGACCTGTACATGGCGCGCACGCTGGTGCACGCCGCCGGCAGCCAGGCACGCATCATCGCCAAGATCGAGCGCTGCGAGGCGATCACCAACCTCGACGACCTGATCGATTCCGCCGACGGCATCATGGTGGCGCGCGGCGACCTGGCGGTGGAAGTCGGCGACGCCGCGGTGCCGGCGCTGCAGAAACGCATGATCCGCCTCGCGCGCGAACGCAACAAGCTGACCATCACCGCCACCCAGATGATGGAATCGATGATCAGCAGCCCGGTGCCGACCCGCGCCGAGGTCTCCGACGTCGCCAACGCGGTGCTGGACGGCACCGACGCGGTGATGCTGTCGGCGGAAACCGCCGCCGGCCAGTATCCGGTGGAGACGGTGGAGTCGATGTCGCGCGTCTGCCTGGAGGCAGAAACCTCGTCCGACTACCAGCTGGAGCGCGCCTTCCTCAACCGCGAATTCAGCCGCGTCGACCAGTCCATCGCCATGGCCGCGCTGTTCACCGCCAACCACCTGCCGGTGCGCGCGCTGGTGGCGCTGACCCAGACCGGCTCCACCGCACTGTGGATGAGCCGCGTCAATTGCGGCGTGCCGATCTACGCGCTGACGCCGGAGGTGGGCACCTATCGCCGCCTGGCGCTGTACCGCGACGTATTCCCGATGCTGCTGCCCACCGCCGCCGACTCGAAAAAACTGCTCGCTGCCGCCGAGCGCAAGCTGATCGACCAGGGCCGCGTCGAGCAGGGCGACATCCTGGTGGTCACCGTCGGCGACAGCGTCGGCCTGATGGGCAGCACCAACACCCTGAAAATCATCAAGGCCGGCGAAGGCCGCTAAGAACCTGTTCAAAGTCTCGCGAGCTAGAGCGAGACAAGGCGAAAATGCCTGAGGAAGCGGAGTTGACATGGGGTCAATGAGCATCCGAAGGCATTTTCAACGCGGTATCGCCGAAGCGCAGCAGACATTGAACAGGTTCCAAGCCGTCACGGGCCGGCGCGACACCGGCCCGTTTCACCCATACGGCTTGCGGCCAACGTTGGCCGCAAGCCGCCGCCGGGCCGGTCTGCCGCGGCAAGCGCCACGGCATCCCCGGCCTCACTCCCGTGGCCAGCTGGCCGACAATCCCGCCAAGCCCTTGATCCGCAAACGGTCACGCCAAAAAACCACAATCCCGCAGCCCGCGCCACAATTAAGCTTGCCTTGTTTTTTGAATTCGTACACAATCAAAAACAAGGAGGAGTCAAGATGTCATCGCAAGGAGGAAAGCGCGAAGGCGCCGGTCGCAAATCCCGCTTCGGCGGTGACAAGACCGTCGCCATGCGCGTACCGGAGCCGCTGAAACCGGTACTGGAAAACTGGCTAGACGAATACCGCAGCCTACGCAGCATCAACCACAGCAGCATCGGCGACATCGCCCTGCTCGGCGAGGCACTGAAAAACCTGTCGCTGCCGCTGTTTGCCAGCCGCGTGCCGGCCGGCTCGCCGGTCGCCGCCGACGACCTGAAAGAGGCCGACATCGACCTCAACCAGCACCTGGTGCGCAAGCCGGCGTCGACCTTTCTCGTCACCGTCAAGGGCGACTCGATGATCAATGCCGGCATCCACGATGGCGACATGCTGGTGGTCGATCGCTCGCTGGAACCGCGCAACGGCAAGGTGGTGGTGGCGGTGATCAACGACGAGCTGACGGTGAAACGGCTGGAGCGCTCCGCCGGACGGGTGCGCCTGCTACCGGAAAACCCGGCCTTCAAGCCGATCGAAGTACCCGAGGATGCCAGTTTCTTTATCTGGGGCGTCGTGACCAACGTCATTCACGCCGTGGACTGACCGCAAGGAGCAAGCCATGAACAGCTACAACGACCCGATCAAGATGATGTTCCGTGACTGGAAACGCCTGCCGCGCGCCTTCCGTGCCGTGGTCGCCGGCCAACCGCAGGTGTTGCTGACCCGCATCGGCCACAGCTATTTCGTACCGGTGGAATTCGTCGGCTGACACCTCTCTGCCGGCGCGTCCGGCCTACCAGACAATGCGGCCAACCTTGCCCAAGGTTGGCCGCAATTCCCTTCGCCAGCGCCCGCCACACCGGCGCGAGCCAAGCCCCGCTCAGCCGAAGCGGCGCATCGCATCCAGCGCCAGGCCGCTGCCGATGCTGCCATAACGGTCGCCCTCGACCTTGGCCGCCTGCGGCAACAGTGCCGCCACCCGCTCGCGCAGCAGGGGCACCGCACTGGCGCCACCGGTAAAGAACACGGTATCAATCTGCGCGGCGGTGATACCGGCATCCTGCAGCAGGCGGTCGATGGTCTGCGTCACGCTGTCGATCTGGCGCTCGATCGCCTCGTCGAACTGGCTGCGTGTCAGCTGGTGCGTGAGGCCGGCGGCAATCTCGTCCAGCGCCAGCTGGTGCATCTCGCTGTCGGACAGCGCGATCTTCGCCGCCTCCACCTGGATCGCCAGCCAGTGCCCGGCGCGCTTGTTGATCACCGAAAACAGCCGGTCCAGCTTGTCGCGCTCCAGCGCGTCGACGTACACCCCCTGCAGGTCGGCCAGCGTCTTGCGGGTGTAGGCAAAGTTGATGGTGTGCCAGGTGGCGAGATTGAAGTAGTAGCCGGATGGCACCTCGGCATTGTTCTTCAGCCGCGTGCGGTAGCCCAGCAGTGGCATCACGCTGTGCAGGCTCAGCTGCTTGTCAAAGTCGGTACCACCGATATGCACGCCGCCGTTGGCGAGGATATCGTCGCGGCGATCCAGCAGGTGGCGGCGCTGCGGCGACAGGCGCACCAAGGAAAAGTCGGAGGTACCGCCGCCGATATCGACGATCAGCACCAGCTCTTCACGCTCGATGCGGCTTTCGTAGTCGAAGGCCGCCGCAATCGGCTCGAACTGGAAGGCGACCTCCTGAAAGCCGGCACGGCGCGCGACATCGGCCAGCGTGTCCTGCGCCAGCTGATCGGCAACCGGATCGTCATCGATGAAAAACACCGGCCGGCCGAACACGGCGCGGCTGAATGACTGCCCCGCCTGCTGTTCGGCGCGCTGCTTGAGGGTGCCGATGAACGAGGACAGCAAGTCGATGAAACGCAGCGCACGGCCATTGACCTCGGTCTGGCCGTTCATCAGGCTGGTGCCGAGCAGGCTCTTCAGCGAGCGCATCAGCCGCCCCTCGTAGCCGTCCAGGTATTCGCCGATCGCGGCCCGACCAAAGGCGGTGCTTTCCTCCTCGGCATTGAAGAACACCACCGATGGCAGGGTCGCCTTGTCGTCTTCCAGCATCAGCAACTGGCTCTGCCCGGCGCGGACACAGGCGACCGTGGAGTTGGAGGTGCCAAAATCGACACCGCATGCCGGAATAACCATCGTGCAACCCGTTCATTCAATAAGGAGGGGGCAGGATTGTAGCAGAAGCGCCGGCCGCGCCCGAGACAAATGCGCCACACCGGCGCGCGCCGGATGTGTCGTTGCGGCCAACCTTGGCGTCGCTCCCGGCAGCAAGTGGCGGCGAACCGCGTCATACGGCGCGCAGCAGGCCGCAATAGTCGTCATTCGAAGCGCGCATTCCACTGCGGCGTGCGCGCCACCAGGAAGTCGACAAACACCCGCACCGCCGGCACCAGATGGCGGCGGCCGGTAAAAGCCAGATGCAGGATGCCGCCCGGCATGGAGAAGTTCGGCAACAGCCGTCGCAGCCGGCCATCGGCCAGTGCCTGCTGGCAGACCAGCACCGGCAACGCCGCCACGCCGCAGCCATCGATCGCCGCCTGTGCCAGCACCACCAGGTTGTCGGTCATCAGCCGCGGCGATGCCAGTTGCACGGTGTACAGCTGGCCGACCTCGTCATGCATCGTCCACTCGCCGCGACCGTCAGGCCGCGACATCACCAGCGCCGGCCATGACGCCAGATCGGACGGGCGCTGCGGCAGGCCACGCTCGGCCAGCAGCGCCGGGCTGGCCACCAGGAACGATGACGACTGCCCCAGCGGACGCGCCACGATGCTGGCACTGTCGTCCAGCCGCAAGCGCACCCGCAGCGCGACATCGATGCCGTCATTGATCAGGTCGACACGGCGCCCGGTCACCTCCAGCAGGATGCGCACCTCCGGATACTGCGCCATGAACTCCGGCAACAACGGCGCCAGCAGTGACTGCGCCAGCAGGTCCGGGCAGCTCACCCGCACCAGGCCGCGCGGCACGTCGGTGGCGCGCGCGATCGCCTCCTGCGCCGCCTCCGCCTCGGCCAGCATCGCCTGACAGTGGCGGAAGTAGGCCTGCCCCACCTCGGTCAGCGCCAGCCGCCGCGTCGTCCGCTGCAGCAACTGCACCCCCAGCCGCGCCTCCAGTTCGGCAACCCGGCGCGACAACCGCGACTTGGGCACCCCGATCTGCCGCGCCGCCGCCATGAAACCACCGTGCTCAACCACCTTGGCAAAGAAATACAGGTCGTTCAGGTCATGCATCGTGCGCGCTCCGCTGGCATTGGTATCAACTTCAGGACAATCATTCCCGATTTCGCAGTCTAGTCCGATATTGTCGCAAAAACTATCATACGTTCCATTGCTACTGCCAACCGGCACTCACCCGAAACGGAGCTCACCATGAAAATCCTGCACCTTGATTCCAGCGTCCTCAACGACAACTCGGTTACCCGCCAGCTGACCCGCGCGCTGGTCGACAGCCTGCAAGCACAACACGGCAGCACCGGCGTGATCTACCACGATCTGGCCAGCAACGAAATTCCGCATCTGTCGGGCGAGATCCTCGGCGCCGCCTTCACCGCGGAAAGCGACTGGAGCGAGCTGCAGCGCACCGAGCGCGCCCGCAGCGAACAGCTGATCGGCGAATTCCTCGGCAGCGAGATCCTGGTCATCGGTGCACCGATGTACAACTTCTCCATCCCGTCGCAACTGAAAGCCTGGATCGACCGCGTTGCGGTCGCCGGCCGCACCTTCAAGTACACCGAGACCGGCCCGGTTGGCTTGGCGGGCGGCAAGACCGTCTACGTGGTCTCCGCTCGCGGCGGCGTCTACAGCAACGAACAAGGCCAGGCCATGGACTTCCAGGAAGACTACCTGAAGACCGTACTCGGCTTCCTCGGCATCAGCGACGTGCGCTTCATCCGCGCCGAAGCCGTCTCCATGGGCGACGATGCCCGCAGCAATGCCCTGAACGCAGCCAAAGAAGCCATCGCCCAAGCTACGCGCTAAGCGCCCAAGCCATCCCTGGCTGCAAAAGCAAAAAGGCAAGCCGAACCGGCTTGCCTTTTTGCATGCTTGCAATACGAACCTCTCGCCACTCACCATGCCAGCAAGCGCAGCACAGTTGCAAGCCCTGACAAGTGAGCTCTTGGAGTATTTCGCCTAGCTGGCGGCGGTATCACTCACATCGCCATCAAGATAACGCCACAAGCCTTGCTCACGTACAAAGCGGCTACACTCCTGCATCCGCCCGGCACGGCCGTTGATCTTGTAGCGGGCAACAAAGGTGACCACGCCGGTCTGGTCCTGCTCGCCACCTGCCTCCGTCGACAGGATGGTCAGCCCCAGCCACTTGACCGCGGCATCCAGCAATGGCTCGTCCGGCAAGCTTTCTGCCGCCCAGCTCTGACGCAGATAACCTTCGTCACCCAGCACAAAGGCGCTATAGCGCGAACGCATCAAGGCCTCGGCGTTCGGCACCGGCTGCCCACCATGATACTGGCCGCAACAGGCGGCATAGACCTGGCCACTCCCACACGGACACACTGCGGCACTGCTTGCTGTTTTGCGTTTCATCTTGTCACTGTCCCAGTGCCGGCATGCTGTACAGCTTGAGCATGAAGCTGGTGAAGGCCGGCTGTGCCGGCTTGCTGGCAAGGCGCGGCCAACGTTCCAGCCACATCTGCAAGCGCTGTTGCATCAGCTGCTGCGCCTTGGCACCGTCAATCTGCCCGGCATCGCGACGCACCGCAATCTGCCTATAGAGGGCAAACACGTCATCATCGACCGCATTGCGACCAACCAGCTGCACGCGCAGCGCCCCCAGCTGATCGGCAACCGCCACTCGGCTCAGCTCACCCTTGGCCACCCGCGCCGACAGCGTCTGCGCTTCCTCGTACAGCCGCTGCGATGGCGACACGACGGCCGGCCGCACCGCGAGACCACCGCTGGTGCCCGGCAAAGGCGGCAGCACCGCGCATGCAGACAGCGCGCCCAAAATAAAAACGACCATGAATATCTGTTTCATGGTCGTTATTGTAACGCTGCGCTCACTCACTTCAAGCAAGGTGCTCAAATAATGGCGTCGACAGGTAACGCTCGCCAAAGGACGGGATCACCACCACGATCAGCTTGCCGGCATTTTCCGGACGCTTGGCCAGCTGCAAGGCGGCCCACACGGCGGCACCGGAAGAAATCCCCACCAGCACACCTTCCTTGGTCGCCACGGCGCGCGCCGTCTCGAAGGCATCATCATTCTTGACCCGGATCACTTCATCGTAGATCGCAGTATTCAGGATTGCCGGCACAAAACCGGCGCCAATGCCCTGGATCGGATGCGGCCCCTTGGCACCACCGGACAATACCGGCGACGCGTCCGGCTCGACCGCCACAATCTGCACCCCGGGCTTGCGCGCCTTGAGCACCTCGCCCACCCCGGTAATGGTACCGCCGGTACCGACACCGGCCACGAAGATATCGATCTGGCCATCGGTATCGCGCCAGACCTCCTCGGCGGTGGTCTGACGGTGGATCTCAGGGTTGGCCGGATTCTCGAACTGCTGCGGCAGGAAGTACGTCTCAGGGTTGGCCGCAACCAGTTCCTTGGCCTTGGCGATGGCACCGCCCATACCTTCCGGCCCTGGGGTCAGGATCAGTTCAGCACCATAGGCGCGCAGCAATTGGCGACGCTCGCGACTCATCGTCTCCGGCATGGTAATCACCAGCTTGTAACCACGCGCCGCACATACCATGGCCAGCCCGATACCGGTATTACCCGATGTCGGCTCCACAATAATCGTCTCCGGCCCGATCTTGCCGGCCTGCTCCGCCGCATCGATCATCGACACGGCGATACGGTCCTTGACACTGTGCCCGGGGTTGAAGAACTCCAGCTTGGCAACCACCGTCGCCCCCACGCCCTCGGTGACCCGATTGAGGCGCACCAGCGGAGTATTGCCGATCAGCTCCGTTACAGAATTCGCGATGTGCATTTTATTCCTCCAGTCCATCTTCTATGACGATAGATATTGCCATTTATTCTAACCAGCACCACCATTGATGGCTAATACCAATTCTTGCTAAGCATTGATCCGATCGCATGGATTCCCGGCTGGCATGTGCGACATGTTGTCACATCGCCCCAGCCAATCGGTATCAGCTGATGCCGACCAGCACCTTCTGCCAGGCACGATGGACTTCCTCATCAAAGGCGACAAAGACAATCTTGCGTAGTGCCGGCGGCGGTGCCGCCAGATAGGTTTCCACCACATGCCAGGCAATGTTGGCCGCAGCCAGCGGCGGAAAATGGTTGGCGCCACAGCTGATGGCGGCAAAGGCAATCGAGGCCACTTGCTTATCTGCCGCCAGTTGCAGGCTCTTGTGATAGCAAGACGCCAGCAATTGCGCTTCGTTGTCTTCGCCACCTTTCCACCGCGGTCCGACCGCGTGGAAAATCCAGCGCGCAGGCAAGGCAAAACCCGGCGTGACACAGACTTCACCTGCGGCACAACCATTCAGCTGCAAGCAGGCCGACAGTAGCTCACCACCGGCCGCACGGTGCACCGCCGCATCCACCCCGCCGCTGCCACGCAGCGAAACGTTGGCCGCATTCACGATTGCCGAGACATCCAGCTGCGTGATATCGCCACGCCAGACCTCGACCCGCACGCCGTTACGAACGGTCAGCATCGCCACACCTCAAACAAGTACCACACAAGAAAAACCCCTCGCGAGAGGGGCTGGCAACATCCGGTCGTTACGCTTCAGAAGCATCGGAAGCCACTGGGTCAGCGACAGGCTGCGGCACCTCGGCGGCAACTGCAACGGGGTTCTCCGCTTTCGGCAGACACATTTTCTCGGCGGCAGCTTTTTCCTCGGCTGAAACCACACCCACCGGCTTCAACGCGAGATCGAAGCGTTTGCCACCACGGGCCAGCGACTTCACGTAGCGCTGCTTGCGGCAATGGTTGGCCAGCATGCGCGAAACCAGTTGCGGATCAAACTGCGGCAGTTCCGCAATCAGGGTCTCATGAATCCCCAGCGCCAAGGGACGGAATAGTTTGAACACGTCGTACTTGGCGTAAACATGTGCCGCAATCATTTCTGTCTGGCTTTTCTTGCTAAGACTCTGGACAGCAGACTTGAGCGCCGCACCGAGCGCGGTTTCATTGTTGGACTTCATCTGAGGATTCTTCATGGTTAATCTCATGGGGCAACACGGAGAGGCGACAAGTAGTGAACGACCCACTCTGACACGACCCGAAAAAAGACGTCTATCTTAATGCAGAGCCGACCTTGTTGCTATGACTACCGTCATCGACTCGTACTATAGGACACAAGCCATCGTTTGGCGCTGGCATGCCATGCCATGCCTTGGCACAGGCAATTAGCCAAGGTTGGCCGCAATGCAGAGGGACTGGACAAGCCAGCGCA
>NZ_LFDT01000008.1:0-137763 GCF_001037925.1 Vogesella sp. EB
CCCGACGACGCTCATTCCGCGCCAAGGTCGTCCGTCATCACCCAGTCCGCGCCCCACTCCAGCGGATACAGCCCGTCATGCACATAACGCAAAAAGCTGGAATACGGCCAGTCCCGCACATGCGCCACCAGGCCATGCCTGACCGGGTTGTAGTGGATATATTCGACGTGACGGCGAAAGTCATCATCATCGCGCAGCAGATGCTCCCAGTAACGATTCTGCCATACCCCCTGCTGCCCCTTGCGTTGCCGCGCCGCCTGCGGCTGCCCCCGCCAGCGGGCATCGCACGCCTTGGTAAAACCGGTTTTGATCAGGCGCCAGCGCAGCGCATAGTCCACATCGCCGGGCGGAAGGGTCCAGATGCAGTGCAGATGATCCGGCATCACCACCGCCGCATTGATCTGAAACGGGTAGCGTTGCCTGACCTCCCGAAACACGTCCCGCAGCAGGTTGACTTCTTTTTCCGCAGCAAATACCAGCCGGCGCTGCTCGGTGACAACGGTAAAGAAATAGGACGCTCCCGCAAGCAAGGCACGACGGTATTGCATGACACGTTTTCCTTTCCCGATTGCCTGGCAGCAACGTCGGGTTACGCTGCGCTAACCCGACCTACTCCAGTGCGCTACCCCGACACCACGCCTCAGCCCGCCACAAACACCCCATCCAGCGCGTCCAGCAGCGCCTCCGACGGCGCATCGCGCCACACGCCGTAGCCCGCGCCGCTGATGCCGCGCAGGTACAGGTAACGCACGCCGCCCAGCCGCAACTGTGGCGCGCGCTGGGCGATATAGCGGCGCAGCGCCACGCAATAGATCAGGTATTGCAGGTAGTAGTGCTCGCGCGCCACCGACGCCGCCAGCGCGTCGTCGTCGTAGCAGGCAAAGCCGTCGCCGAGGTGGTTGGACTTGTAGTCCACCAGCCACAGCGCATCGCCGTGGATGAAGGCCAGATCGATAAAGCCCTTCAGATAGCCCTGCACGCGGTCGAAGGTCAGCGTCGCCGCCGCCTCGCGCAGCGGCGCGGCGAGGCCCATGGCCGGGTTGGTGAGGATGCGCTGCAGCCGCGACAGACTGAGACCATCAGCCGGCAGTGTGAACTCCATCTCCACCAGCCGCCGCGTATTCGGCACCGCGGCCAGGCGCACGCCGGGCGCGATCTCGCAGTGCAGGGTGTCGTGCAGCATCGCCAGCGCCGCGTCCTGCCACTGCGCGTCGAAACCGTGCCTGTGCAGCGCCTCCTGCACCACCTGCGGCCAGGCTTCCGGCCGGGTGAAATCGGCGCGCTCGAACATCTCGTGCAGGCAGGTGCCGGCACGCGCCCCGCGCGGAAAGCTGAAACGGTCGGCCGCCACCGCCGCGTCCGGCTGCTGTAACGGACCGTGGTCGTGATCCGGCGCCTCGCTGCGCGGGCTGGCGCCGCCGTGCAGGTGGCGCGTCAGGCCGGTAAAGCTGCTGACCCGCCACGGCGTGTACAGCGAACGGTGGACGCCGGCCAGCTGCGGCACGAAATCCGGCGCCGCTTCCGGCGGCAGCGCATTGAGCGCGACGTCCACCTCGCGGCAGCGCACCGCGTCCGGCAGCCGCGCCGCCAGATCGGCCACGTCGTCCGCCACCTGCGTCGCCAGCAGCTCGCCGGCCTCCAGCTGCGCAAGGTTGGCCGCGGCGCGGCCGTGCAGCAACCACGACAGCGCGGCGGTATGCATCTTCTGCACATGGCCCCACACCACGTACTGGCGGTGCTCGGCACGAGTCAGCGCCACGTACAGCAGGCGCAGCTTTTCCGCCAGGATCTCGCTGCGCGCCGTATCGCGTGCGCTGGCGCTGACCAGATCGTCCGGCGCCAGCCACGATTCGTCGCCGTCGCGGTAACGCCAGAAGGTGGTGTCGCGCCGCTCCAGCGCGCCGTCCCACAGGAAGGGGCAAAACACCAGCGGATACTGCAGCCCCTTCGAGGTATGGATGGTGACGATCTTGACCAGCTCGGCGTCGCTTTCCAGCCGCAGCAGCGCCTCTTCCGCCGCCGGCGGACTGGCCACCTGCGCCTCGAACCACGCCAGCAGCGGCGCGATGCCGGCCATGTGCTCGCTCTGCTGCTGGATCAGCTCGGCCAGATGGCCGAGGTTGGTCAGCCGCCGTTCGCCGTCCGGCTGCGGCAGCAGCCGCACCGCCACCGTCTGCCGCGCGAAGAACGCCCGCCACGCGGCCATGAAGCCGCGCTGCTGCCAGGCCTTGTGATCGTCAAGGTTGGCCGCAAGCTGCGCCTCCCACGCCGTTTCGTCTTCCAATAGCGCCAGCAGCCGCGCGGCATCGAAGCCGAACAGCTCGGTGGCGCACAGCGCCTTCAGCCGCCCTTCCGACGCCGGCTCCGCCCACGCGCGCAATAGCGCCAGCAGCTCGCCCGCCTCGCGGCTGGCAAACACGCTTTCCTGTGTCAGCGCCACCGACGGCACGCCGCGCGCCGCCAGTGCCTCGCGCACCGCGTCGCCCTGACGGTGGGTCGCCACCAGCACCGCGATGTCGCCACCGGCCAGCGGCCGCACGCTGTCGCCGCGCCGCAGCCGTGCCTGATTGCAACGCGCCAAGGCCAGCAGGCGCGCGATCTCGTGCGCGCAGGCGTCGGCGGCGTAGGGCGTGGCCTCGGTTTTCGACACGCCCTTGGCGCTGTCGCTGGCCGGGAAGGTCAGCAGGTTGAAGGCGGCGTCGCCGTCGTCGACCTCCAGCACGCTGCCGCCGGCCGGCGCCGCGTCTACCGGCGGGTAGTCGATGCCGTCCAGCAAAAAGGGCTGCGGCCGGTCGAACAGCGCATTCACGGCGGCCACCAGCGGTGGCTGCGAGCGGCGGTTGGTCAGCAGCGTGTACTGGCGCTGCGCCGGCGCGTCGTTGCGCGCGGCCAGATAGGCAAAGATGTCGGCACCGCGAAAGCTGTAGATCGCCTGTTTCGGATCGCCGACCATGAACACCGGCCGCTGCTGCTGCACGAAGGCGTGGCGGAAAATGCGGTATTGCAGCGGATCGGTATCCTGGAATTCGTCGATCAGCGCCACTGAGAAGTCCGCGGCGATGCGTGCGGCCAACCTTGGCCCGTGCTCGGCATCCTCCAGCGCGGCGGCGAGATCGGTGAGCAGGTCGTCGAAGCCGCGGCTGCGCGTGGCGCGGCGCTGCGCCACCGCGTGGCGGTTGATCCAGTCGATCAGCTGCAGCTTCAGCCCGGCCAGCTGCTGCGCGAGCGCCCCGCTGTAGGCCGCCCACGCCGCCAGCCACGTTTCGACCAGGCCGAACAGCGCATGCTCGGGCGGCGTGGCACCCTTGTTGCAGCCCTTGGCCAGCGCCGCCGGCGTCAGCCGCTGCAGGTCTTTTTCCTGCGCCGACGACAGCTGCGGCAGGCTGGCATCCGCGGCCAGGTGTTGCAGCAGCCTGACGTAGCGCTGGCGCTGTTCCGGCTTGTAGCTGGTGCGGCTCAGCCCTTCGGCCGCCAGCAGGCAGGCGCAGCCCTCCTCGATGGTGGCGGCATCGGCCTGCAGCGGCTGCCACGCCGCCGCCACCGCCGCACGCGCGTCCAGCAGCGCGGCGCTGTCGATGTCGGGGTGGCGCAGATAGGGCTTGGACAGGAAGGGGCGGATCTCGGCCAGCCAGCCTTCCGGCGTGTCGCCGTTTTCGGCCAGCACCTGCGACAGCGCCGGCAGCGCCACGATGTGCTGGCGCCAGAAATCGTCGGCCAGCTGCTGCAGTTCGGCCAGGTTGTCGCTGGCCAGCTCGGCGGCAAAGGTCTGGCCGCTGTCAAACGCCGCATCGGTCAGCACGCGCTGGCAGAAGCCGTGAATGGTGTAAATCGCCGCCGCGTCGAAACCGTTGATCGCGGTACGCAACCGCTCGCGCGCCATCTCGCCATCCTGCGCCGCCAGCCGCGCCGCCAGTGCCGTCAGGAACGCATCCCCTTCCGCCTCGCCGTCCATCACCCGCGCCAGTTCGGCCAGCCGCCGACGCAGGCGGTCGCGCAGCTCGGCGGTGGCGGCCTTGGTGTAGGTGACCACCAGCAGCTTGTCCAGCGTCGGCGGCGGATTGCCGTCGGCGTCGTTTTCCAGCAGCAGGCGGGTATACAGCGCGGCGATGGTCCAGGTCTTGCCGGTCCCGGCCGAGGCTTCGATCAGGTTGGTGCCGGTGAGCGGGCAGTTCAGGGGGTCGAGGGGGTGCATGTCTGTTATCTACCGTTTTGCTATCCGCTGTGCGGGTGTTTTCTGGCTGCCGTCTGCTGCGCCGACTGCTCACCGTAGGGTGCGGTCACCCCGAAGGGGCGACGCACCGCGCTCAAACATTGGCCGCAAGCAATCATGCTGCCGTGGCGCGTCGCCCTGCGGGTGACGCACCCTACACTTCTGTGTTGTTTTGGTTTTGTATCCGCTGCGCGGATGGTTTTTATCAGCCGCTTGCCGCGCTGACTGAGCGAGGCAAGCGCAGCGTCGCGAAGGAATGGGCGGGAAAGGGGGATACCGCATCCCCCTTTTCAATCCCTGCTCTCCCGACGGCGCAAGAATTCCCGTGAAAACTGCCGCCATCCCGGCGCCGCCCATGCGCTGCGCTCAAAAGGGGGCGGCTTGTTTCCGGGATGGCGCCATTTTTCACGGCTTGCACCAACGGGATCGGGCACGTCGGGCTGGTTCTGGCTGGCGACATTGCTTGTCCGATTATCGTAGGTCGGGTAACCCGACAGGCCTGCGGCCAACCTTGGTGCTTTTGCATTCGTGTTTTTCGTGGCCTATCCGTTTTAGCCTTCACTCCTCCCCCGCCTTCAACGCGGCCACCATCGGCTTCAGCAGCGTTTCCGCCAGTTGCGCGAACAGCGGGTCGGACAGCGGTTCCTGATGGCGGAACACCAGCTGGTTGGCGGCGTCGTCGCGCTGCGGGCTGCGGCCGAAGCCGGTGAAATCGGGCGCCCATTCGTTTTGCGCGGCGTCCAGTTCCTGGCCCGGCTTAGCGCGGGCGTAGGCCAGCGAGGTGCGGGCGAAGAAGGGCAGCGGCTGGCTTTGCCCCTGGCGGTAGCGCAGCAGCCAGGCGTGCAGCAGGCCGGCAGCGTCCAGCGCCACGCCGTCGCCATCGTCCGTGCCGAAACTGTGCACGCCGTCTTCGGCGAACAGCTGCGATTGCGGCGCGATGCCGGGCACGGCGGCGGCGAGGCGTACCAGGTGTTCCAGCCACAGCGCGATGAGGTCGCCGGCGTAGGCCTTGCGCGGCACCACGCGCAGCAGGCCCTCGGGGCGCAGGCCGGACAGCTCGCCGCTGAGCAGGATGTCGCCCAGCTGCAGCCGCACCGGCTGTGGCGGCAGGGTGTCGTCCAGCAGCGTGGCCGGCAGACGCGCGGCAAAGCGGGCGCTGGCGGCGCGTTCCAGCGCCAGCCACGACTCGCCCAGCGCGGCGTCGGGCAGCAGGCCGCGCCCCTGCAGCCGCGCTTCGGCGTGGCGCAGCGGCTGGCGCGCCAGCAGCGTGTGCACCAGGGTGTCGCGGATGTCGGCACGACTGTCGCGATCGATGGCGAACGGCTCGCGCGTGGGCAGCTCGTCGGCGATGCGTTCCAGCTTCAGGCCGAGGCGGTCGGCCAGCCAGGCGCGCACCGGGTTGCGCCAGAAGCGCAAGAGATCGGCCAGCCGCACCGAGGTCAGCTCCGGCAGCGCAAGGTTGGCCGCAAACGGCTGCGGCGTGGCCGGCGGTGCCGCCAGTGCTTGCCGCCACACCGGCTCGAAGCTGTCGGCGGCGCGGTAGTAGGCGCGCGAGAACGGCTGCAGCGGATGGCGGGTGGTGATCGTGTCGCTGATGTCGCTGCCGCTCATAGCGGCCAGCGTGTCCAGCAGCTCGGCCACCAGCGGCGATGGCGGCAACGGCTCGTCGCTGCGCACGCTGCGCCCGACCCAGCTGAGGTACAGCGTGTCGCGGGCGGAGAGGATGGCCTCCAGGAACAGGTAGCGGTCGTCGAAACGGCGCGAGCGGTCGCCCTTTTGCGGATGGCGCGCCACCAGATCGAAGCTGACCGGGCGCTCGTCGCGCGGGTAGGCGCCGTCGTTCATGCCGATCAGGCACAGCACGCGGAACGGGATGGAGCGCATCGGCACCATCGCGCAGAAGGTCAGCCCGCCGGTCAGAAAACCGCCGCTGCTGGCCACTTGCAGCTGGCGCAACACCGCGTCGCGCACCACCGCCAGTGGCACGCTGCCGTCAAAAGCGGCCAGCGCGGCGTCGGCGGCCAGTTCGTCGGCGATGCCGTGCAGCACCTGCAGCGCGGCTTCGCCGTCTTCTTCCACCTGGAACAGGCTGGCGGCGGCTTCGCGCAGGCGCTCGGCCCAGTCGGCGACGCTGGCCGGCTGCGCCCACCGTTCGGCCAGCGCGCACAGGGTGTCGAACAGCGCGCCCAGCCGCGCCAGCCGTTCGGCAGCCTGGCCTTGCGCCGCGCCGTCGGGCAGCAGGCCGCCGAACAGCGGCTCGCCGTCACCGGCGAGGCTGGCCGGCAGCAGCGTGCCCAGCAGCAGGCGGTCCAGCCCCCAGCGCCAGCTGTGCACCGCCTCGGCCGGCAGCCCCAGCGCCGCCTTGTGCGCCGCGTCGCGGCCCCAGCGGATGCCGGCGCCGCGCACCCAGCTGCGCAGCAGGGTCACTTCCTCGTCGGCAAGGCCGAAGCGGGCCAGCAGCTCGCGGCAATCGAGCAGCGCCAGCACCTCGTCGGCGGCAAAGCGCGAGTCGGCCAGCTGCAGCACGGCGCCGAAGGTGGCCAGCAGCGGCACTTCGCGCGTCAGGCGGCGGTCGGCAATGCTGTAGGGGATGGACGGCGCGTCGCTGCGGTAACCGAACACCGCATCGATATAGGGCGCGTAAGCGTTGATGTCCGGCGTCAGCACCGCAATGTCGGCCGGGGTCAGCGTCGTGTCGGCCACCAGCATCGCCAGCAGGCGGTCTTTCAGCACCTCCAGCTCGCGCATCGGGCTGTGGGTGATGTGGCAGACGATGGAGCGGTCGTCCGCCGCCGGCGGCTGCACGTTGGCCGCAGGCGGCGTCAGCTGCAGGATGTCGCGCTGCAGCCGCGCCAGCAGGCTGTCGCCGGCGGGGGGCAGGAACATCGACTCGGCGTCCGGCACGCCGGCGGCGATGTCGTCGAAGAAGTCGCGCCCCTGCTGCCCGAGCGACGCCAGCAACGGGTGGCCGCCGTCGGCACTTTCGCCACGGGCAAACAGCTTCAGCTGGCCGCGGGCGTCGACGATGTCGCCCCAGTAGGCCTCGCACGGGTTGAGCAGGAACACGTTGACCTCGGTCAGCTCGGCCATGCGCAGCAACAGCGCGAGGTACATCGGCGCCAGCGTGGCGATGCCGAACACCGACACCCGCTCGGGCAGGTGCTCCGGCCGCAGGCGGGCAAAGAAGTCGTCGAGCATGGTGACGCGGTGGCGGCCGGGCAGCTCGGCGGCCAGCTGTTGCCACAGCGCCGCCTGCCACGCCTCGTCCTCGCCCAGATCCAGCCGCTGGCCGGCCTCCCATGCGCGGATCCACGCCGGGCGGAACACCAGGTACTGGTCGTAGATGTCGGCGATCTTGCCGGCCAGCTCGAAACAGGCCAGCGGGCCGCCTTCCAGATAACGCACCAGCGGCGTGTAAGGCTCGCCGGCAAGTGTCGGCAACACCTCCATCAGCCGCCAGGTCAGCACCTCCGGCGCGAACGCGGACTTGGGCGGCAGCTCGGGCAGCACCGTCTTCATCAACCGCCAGCCGAAGCCGGCCGGCAGCACGAATTCAAGGTTGGCCGCAAGGCCGCGCTCGCGCGCCAGCTGCAGCGTCAGCCAGCGCCCCATGCCGCGGCTTTGCACCATTACCACTTCCGGCGCGAACGGATCGGCCAGCGGGCTGTCTGTCAGGTGGCGATAGAGAATGCCGAGGGCTTCGAGGCGGTTGGACTGGAACAGGTGCAGGGACATGGCGAGGTGATGGCGTAGTCATCAAGGTGCCAAGTTTAGCACCCCCGCCGCCGGGCAAAGCCGCTACCATTACCCGCTCGGGACAAGAGCCTGTTCAGAGTCTCGCGCGCTCACGCGAGACAAGGCGAAAACGACTGCGGAAGCGGCGTTTAACTGGATATGACCAGCATGCCGAAGGCGTTTTTAACGCCGTATCGCCCCATTGAGATCAGTCGCAGCAGACATTGAACAGGTTCTTAAGAAGACTCACAGGAACATCAAGCATGGACTACCTCGTACTGAAACACGCCCACGCCGGGCTGGCCTATCTGTCGGTGACGCTGTTCGCCGCGCGCGCCGCGCTGTCCTACGTCAGGCCGGCGCTGCTGCAGGGCAAGGCGCTGCGCATCGCGCCGCACCTGATCGACACCCTGCTGCTCGCCGCCGGGGTGACGCTGGCGGTGCTGGCCGGCTTTTCGCCGCATAACCAGCCGTGGCTGGCGGCCAAGCTCGTGGCACTGCTGGCCTATATCGCGCTGGGCAGCATCGGCCTGAAAAAACTGCACGGCTCACCGTGGCGCGCCGTGGTGCTGGCGCTGGCACTGGCGATGCCGCTGTACATGATCGCGGTGGCGAAGACCAAGCTGGCGTGGCCGTTCTGAGAACCTGTTCAATGTCTGCTGCGCTTCGGCGATACGGCGTTAAAAACGGCTTCGGAATGCTCATTTACCACTTGTAAATTCCGCTTCCTCAGCCGTTTTCGCCTTGTCTCGCTCTAGCTCGCGAGAGCTTGAACAGGTTCTGAGCGCGAAAAAAAACCGGCCCTGATCGGGGGCCGGTGCAACAGACAGCAGGGAGAACAAACGGGAGTTCAGGGTGGGCTCACGATCGCGGGAGCGCGCCGATCGTGAACTGCCCTCAGACGCCGAGGCGGTCGCGCATGCCATACCACCACGCGCCCAGCGTCAGCATCGGCACGCGCAGCAGGCGGCCGCCGGGGAAAGGATAGTGCGGCAGGCTGGCGAAGGCGTCGAAGCGCTCGCTCTGGCCGCGGATCGCCTCGGACAGGATGCGGCCGGCGAGGTGGGTAAAGGTGACCCCGTGGCCGCTGCAGCCCTGCGAGTAGTAGATATTGCTGTCAATGCGGCCAACCTGCGGCAGGCGCGACAGCGTCAGCGAGAAGTTGCCGGTCCAGGTGAACTCGATCTTGACCTTGGCCAGCTGCGGGAAGGTGTGCAGCATCTTGGGACGGATCAGGCTCTCGATTTCGCCCGGATCGCGCGCGCCGTACACGGTGCCGCCGCCGTACAGCAGGCGGTTGTCGGCGGTCAGGCGGTAGTAGTCGAGCAGGAAGTTACAGTCTTCCACGCAGTGGTCACCCGGCAGCAGCGACTTGGCCAGCTGGGGATCCAGCCGCTCGGTGGTCACCACCTGGGTGCCGCACGGCAGGCTCTTTTCCGCCAGTTTCGGGATCAGGTCGCCGAGGTAGGCATTGCCGGCCACCACCACGAAGCGGGCGCTGACCTGGCCCTCTGCGGTTTTCACCACCGCCACCTCGCCGCGCTTGAGGTCGGTCACCGCCGACTGCTCGAAAATCTGGCCGCCCAGCGACTCGAACGCCGCCGCCTCGCCCAGCGCCAGGTTCAGCGGGTGGATGTGGCCGCCCCAGTGGTCGAGCAGCGCGCCGACGTACTGGCCGGAATCGACGATGCGCGCCATGCCGGCCTTGTCGATCATCTCGATGCCGCTGTGGCCGTAGCTTTCCCACAGCCGCTTTTTCGCTTCCAGCTCGTCCAGCTGCTTGTCGGTAAAGGCGGCGAACACGTTGCCGTCCTTCAGGTCGCACTGGATGCCGTACTTGGCGATGCGCTCGCGGATGATCTTGCCGCCCTCGAACGCCATCGCCCCCAGCCGGCGCGCGGCATCCTTGCCGTGGCGCGCTTCGATCACGTCCATGTCGCGGCTGTAGCTGTTGACGATCTGGCCGCCGTTGCGGCCGGAGGCGCCCCAGCCGACGCGTGCCGCTTCCAGCACGATCACCTTGAAACCGGCTTCGGCGAGGTGCAGCGCGGTGGACAGGCCGGTGTAGCCGGCGCCGATGACGCAGACGTCGGCCTGCTGGCTGTCCTGCAGCGCCGGCCGCTGCGGCGACGGGTTGGCGGAGTAGGCGTAATAGGAGCGGGTGTGTTCGGTAGTCTGGCTCATGGCGGAGTCCTCGATACTGCATTTTTTAAACAGGGCCGCCACGGGCGGCGCTCAATCTGGCTTGATTATCAGATAGCGCCGCAAAAATGTCTAATATGTTAAACATTGCACTGCAAAAAAAAGCCCGGTTGCCCGGGCTGGTGTGTTCTTACAGGATGGTCTGCCGTAGCACTTCGCGCTTTTGCGACAGGTCGACACCGGGCAGCTCGGCGATGATGTCCGGATGGTCGAGCAGCTTTTCCACCACGAAATCGACGAACACCCGCGTGCGCGGCGCGATGTGGTCGCGGTGCGGGAAGCAGATGTAGATCGAACGCTCCATGGACACGAAATCGGTGAGCACCACCTGCAGCTTGCCGGTGCGCACGTCATTCAGGATCTCGTGCCCCGGCAGCTGCGCGACGCCCAGGCCAAGGCGCGCCAGTTCGCGCACGCCGTCGACATCGTTGGCGGTGTAGGTGCCGCCGACTTCCAGCGGAATGCGCTCGCCGTCACGCTCGAATTCCCACTTGTACAAGCGGCCGGAGGTCGGGAACTGGAAATTGATGCAGTCGTGCGAGGACAGATCCTCCGGGATGTGCGGCTTGCCGTGCGCTTCCCAGTATTCCGGCGCGGCGACCACGTACTGCGGGATGTGCGCCAGGTGGCGCGCCACCATGCGGCTGTCCGGCATCATGCCGACGCGGACGCCGACATCGTAGCCGTCCTCGATCAGGTCGCTGAAGTGGTCGCCCATGCCGAAGAACACGCGGATCTTCGGGTAACGGCTGCAGAATTCTTCCATCAGCGGCAGGATGAAGCGGCGGCCGAAGGCATTGGGCAGGCTGATGCGCAGGTGGCCGGCCGGCTCGTCGCGGCTGGCCTTGAGCTGGTTGATCGCGGAGTCCAGGTTGTTGACCGGGCCGCGGCACTGCGAGTAGAAGCGGCGACCGTCCTCGGTCAGCGTCAGCTGGCGCGTGGTGCGGTTGAACAGCCGCACCTCCAGTTCCTGTTCGAGCCTGGCAATACTCTGGCTGACCGCGGCAGGCGACACGCCCAGTTTGCGGGCGGCATCGGAAAAGCTGCCATTCTCAGCAGTGGTCATGAAGACCATTAATGCTTTCAAGGTATCCATAGCTCGACTCAATCATTGAGGCCGGCGGCGCCACACATTTAACAAGAGACACCACAAAAGAAACCGGCGATTAACAAAACACTTTGAAAGATGATAAGCGAAATAGCGATTCTGTTAAAGCTATTTCCTTATTTTCCATTAAATATGATAAGTCCCATTCCTACCAGTTTTGTGTCGAATTTGTGCGCGAATGACCAGCATTTCATGCAATTGGCAAGCCAAGGCGGCCTGCAATGGCCTTGGTGTGGCTTTCGGCGCCTGCAAAAGTGCCCGTCAGCAGCAAAATATGACGAAAACAGCGGTAATGACAGAGAAATGGCCGGAATCGGCGCCCTAAATGCGGACAACAGCGGCCTGCGCCCAGACGCCGCGATGTTTCTCGCATTTGTCATTGCCTGCGGCGGGAATACAACACTGCCGCCGGCGAAGCGCGCCACCACCCGCCCGGCCGCCAAGGCCGCTTGACCCACGTCAACGCTGGCGCACGCCCTTGCCGCCACAATCGTTCCTTTGCCCAACAGAAAGTTTGCCATGTCCCGCCCCCATGCCTTTTCCCCGCTCGTGATTCGCGGCCGCAGCCTGTTGCCTATCGTGCAAGGCGGGATGGGTGTCGGCATTTCCGCCAAACAACTGGCCGGTGCCGTGGCGCGTGAAGGCGGTGTCGGCACCGTGGCCAGCGTCGACCTGCGCCACCTGCACGACGACCTGCTGGCCGATGCGGCCAACCTTGAGGGCCAGGACGGCATCAACCGCCTCAACCGCATCGCGCTCGATCGCGAGGTGAAGGGCGCGCTGCAACGCGCCGACGGTCACGGCATGGTGGCGGTCAACATCATGAAGGCGGTGGACGACCACGCCGCGCTGGTGCGCCAGGCCTGCGAGTCCGGCGCGCACGCGGTGGTGATGGGCGCCGGCCTGCCGCTGGACCTGCCGGAGATGGCCAGCAACCACCCCGAGGTGGCGCTGATCCCGATCCTGTCGGAATCGCGCGGCATCGGCATCGTGCTCAAGCGCTGGATGAAGAAGGGGCGACTGCCGGATGCGATCGTGATCGAGCATCCCAACCACGCCGGCGGCCACCTCGGCGCCGCCAGCATCGCCGGGGTCGGCGATGCCAAGTTCGACTTTGCCCGCGTGCTGGAAGAAAGCTTCGAGCTGTTCAAGGGCCTGGGGCTGGAGCGCGAGCGCATTCCGCTGATCGTCGCCGGCGGCGTCAACAGCCATGAAAAGGTGCAGACCTACCTGCAGCAGTACGGCGCCAGCGGCGTGCAGATCGGCACCGCCTTCGCCGTCACCAGCGACGGCGACGCGCACATCAATTTCAAGCGCACGCTGGCCGGTGCCACGCGCGAAGACATCGTCGAGTTCATGTCGGTGGCCGGCCTGCCGGCGCGCGGCATCCTGACTCCGTTCCTGAAGAGCTATCTCAAGCGCGAGGACAAGCTGCAGGCCAACGCCAAGGCCGATCCGGCGCGCTGCACCCAGGCGCTGAACTGCCTGACGGTGTGCGGTCTGCGCGACGGCCTGTCCAAGGTCGGCCAGTTCTGCATCGACCTCAAGCTGGCCGCCGCCTTCCGCGGCGAAACCAGCAAGGGGCTGTTCTTCCGCGGCGCCGAGCCGCTGCCCTTCGGCGACGCGATCAAGAGCGCGCGCGAAACCATCCACTACTTCCTCACCGGCGAAAAACCGCTGGACCTGCGCGGCGCCTGAGCACAGCTTCCTTGTCTCGCGCGCTGACGCGAGACAAGGCAAAAACGACTGCGGCAGCGGTGTTTATCCAGCGATAGACACGCTGCCGCAGTCGTTTTTAACGTCGTCCCGTCCCATTGAAACCCGTTACCGCAGGCCTTGAACCGCTTCCGGGCCGACATGCGGCCAACGTTGGTCGCATGCACTAGCCTTGGCTGCGGCTCAGCACCGCCTGCAGCCCGCCGCCTTCGCGGTTGTGCAGGCTCAGCTGCAGGCCGTGCAGCGCGGCGATGCGCTCCACGATCGACAGGCCGAGGCCGCTGCCGGTCTGCTGCTGTCCCGGCGGCCGGTAGAAGCGCTCGCGCACCTTGTCCAGCAAGGCCTCCGCCACGCCCTCGCCTTCGTCGCTGACGCAGATCCGCGTGGCGTCGGCCTCAAGGCTGACGGTGCCGCCGCCATAGCGGATGGCGTTGTCCAGCAGATTGCGCAGCATCAGCAGCAGCAGGGTGCGGTCGCCGTGTTGCAGCGGCCATTGCGTGTGCCCGGCCGGCGGCAGCTGCAGGGTGACGTGGTGGCTGGCGGCCAGCCCGGACACCGCCTCGCCCAGCTCCTGCAGCAACAGCGGCCAGTCCAGCGCCTCGTGCTGCTGCTCGGCGGCCTCCACCCGCGACAGCGCCAAGAGTTGCGCCAGCAGGTGGCTGCTGCGGTCGACGCCGCTCATCAGCTGCTGCAGCGCGCGCTCGCGCAGCGCCGGATCCTGCACCAGCTGCGCCACCTCGGCCTGCACCCGCATCGCCGCCAGCGGGCTGCGCAGCTCGTGGGCGGCGTCGGCGGTAAAGCGCCGTTCGCGCTGCAGGGTCTGCGCCACGCGCTCGATCAGGTCGTTCATCGCGTCGATCAGGGTGTGCAGCTCGCTGGGCACCTCGCGCGGCAGCGGCGTGGCATCGTCCGGCGCGCGTTGCTGCAGCTGCTCCCGGATGTGCGCCAGCGGCGCGAGGCCACGCCCCACTGCCCACCACAAGGCCAGCAGCGCGAACGGCAGCAGCAGCAGCCACAGCAGCCCCTGCGTCAGCAGCAGCCCGCCTATCATCTCCCAGCGCTCGGACATCTCCTGCGCCACCGCCACGCTGCCGGCCTCGCCGGACAGGTAGTAGACGCGCCAGTCCTCGTCGTGCTGGCGCAGGCTGGCAAAACCGGTGTAGCCGGGACGGGCGTCCAGCTCCAGGCCGTCACTGTCGACCAGCAGCAGCTGGCCGCCCCGGTTCCACGCCGCCACCGCCTGGTGGTCGCTGTCGCCGACCTGCGGCAGCTGCGGCTCGTTGCGCGCGCCCAGCGTCGGCAGCGTGCCGTACAGCTGGCGCGCGAACAGCGTCTGCTGTTCCTCGTACAGCTCGTTGACCTCGTGCCAGGCGTGGAAGGCCAGCAACGCGCAGGCCACCAGCCACAGCGGTGTCACTACCTTGAGCAGGCTCCTGATCAGCGTGCCGCGCAGGCTGTAGCTCATGCCTCGTCCCCGAGGGTGTAGCCGATGCCGCGCCGCGTCTTGATGAAGTCGCTGCCCAGTTTCTTGCGCAGATGGTGCACGTGCACCTCGATGGCGTTGCTCTCCACCTCGTGCGCCCAGTCGTACAGCTTTTCCTCGATCTGTTCACGGCGCAGCACGCGGCCCTTGTTGCCGAGCAGCAGCTCTAGCAGCGCCAGTTCGCGCGCGCTGAGCTCCACCGCCGCGCCGTCCAGCGTCGCCCGCCGCGCCGCCGGATCAAAGCTGACGCGGCCGTGCTGCAGCAGCGGCGTACTGTGACCACTGCGGCGCCGCACCAGCGCGCGCAGCCGCGCAGCCACCTCGCCCAGCGCAAACGGCTTCACCAGGTAGTCATCAGCGCCGCTGTCCAGGCCGCGGATGCGGTCGTCCACCGCGTCGCGGGCGGTGAGCAGCAGCACCGGTTCGCTGCGGCCGCTGCGCCGCCACGCGGCCAGCACCGCCAGCCCGTCCATGCCGGGCAGGCCGAGGTCCAGCACCACCGCGTCGTAGGGCGCGGCGCCGATGCCGGCCAGTCCCTGCTTGCCGTCGCGCAGCCAGTCGCAGGCAAAGCCCAGCGCCGACAGCCCGGCCTGCAGCCCGTCGCCGATCAGTTCGTCATCTTCGATTATCAATACCCGCATGCCTGATCCCGTTGCCCGTTTACCGTTGCCGATTGCCGCGGCTCAGCGCCACGTCTTGATGCCGGTAATCATCGCACGAACCAGATTTACCCGCTCGATGCGGCTCATCAGCAGCGCGGCGGCAACGTGCAGCAGCACCGCGACCTGCAGCAGGGTCGCCAGCACCTCGTGCACTTCCTCCAGCCACTCCTCGCCCCAGAACTGGTCGGTGCCCATCAGGTAACCGCTGACGCCGAGGGACAGCACCAGGCCCATCAGCGCGAACATCATCAGTGCGCCCAGCGGGTTATGCCCCACCGTCTGCGGATGCTGGCCTTGCTTCACCGCCCCCAGGTGCGCCTTGAGACGGCTCGGGGTGGGAAAGAAGCTGGCGAAGCGGGCATGCCGGCTGCCGACAAAGCCCCACACCAGGCGCAGCACGATCAGGCCCAGCGCGATATAACCGGCCCAGCGGTGCGGCGGATCACCCTCTTCCAGCAACAACAGATTGGCCAGCACACAGACGACCAGGCTCCAGTGGAACAGGCGGACCACGATGTCCCACACTTTTTCCTGACGGGGTAACGCAGTTGGCGTCATGGCAACACTCCTTGCAAAAACAGTACGGGACAGGGCCACAGCCCTGCCCCGCGGGCAGTCGCGGCATCACCGCGGCACAGACATGGCCGGCGGCGGCGAGCGCCGCGGCCGCGCGACGGCTCAATCGTCGATTTCGCTCTTCACCGCCTTGCCGGAGACCGGATCGAAGTAGATTTCCACTTTCTGGCCCTGCTTGTTCTTGCCGTAGATTTCGTAGCAGTTGCCGGACACCTTGAACTTCTTGATCTGGTAACCCTGCGCCGTCAGCTGTTTCTGGAAGTCGGCTTCTTTCTGCCACTTGTCTTTCGGCTGGGCCGCGCATTCGGCACCGGCAAAGGCGGCGGAGGAAGCAAAAGCGGCCATCAGGGCCACAGCAAGCAGTTTTTTCATCGTTACGCTCCTGGTCAAAGCCTGCAACAGCGCAGGTACAGCTTCATTAAAGCAAGGCAAGCTTAAGCGCCGCTTATGCTGGGTAACTGGCCGGCACTTTTTGTGGTGCTGGCGGCACGGCCCAGGTCGAAGGCGGCAAACAGCAGCACCGACACCAGCCACACCACCCAGCCGCTCCACAGGTTGTGCGACAGGAAGTGCGCGCCGCGCGCCATCTGCCCCAGCCCCATCAGCAAGCCCAGCGCCAGCGCGGCGACCGCCGCCTGTCGTGCCCGCCGCGGCGCGTGCGGCCGCCAGTAGAAAAACAGCGCCAGCAGCGCAAAGCCGCCGGAGGCGTGGCCGCCGGGGAAGCACTGCCCCGGGCCGGGGTTGGCCGCCACCGCGCCGAACAGCGCGAACCACTCGCCGCTGCCGCCGAAGGCCTGCAGGTCCCACGGGCAGGAGTGCGCGCTGTGCGCCTTCAGCAGCGACACCGCCAGCGTCGCCAGCCACATCACCAGCACCGCGTAGCCCAGGCGCGCCTCGCGCCGCCGCACGGCACGCAGCGCCAGCCCGCCGCTGGCGGCGATCAGCGCGTACTTCGGCAGGCGGTGGTTGAGCCACTCCAGCCACAGGCTGTGCTGCAGCGGAAAGCGCTGGCTGAGTGGATCGAAGAACCACTGCGCCAGCGTGACATCGAGACGGGTGGCCGCCTCCAGCCACCACAGCACGGCGCCGAGCAGCAGCAGCCACAGCAGCTGCCGCGCGTAGAAGGCGGCGCTCAGGCCGTCAGGGCTTGCGGCCAACCTTGGCGCCGCCATCTCAGGCGCCCAGAGCCGCCGGCGCCGCGGCCGTCTGCGGCGCGCGGCAGGCGGCGAAGATGTCCAGCGCCGGCTGGTACAGCGCGGTGCGGACCGCCATCAGCCCCAGCACGCTGTGGAACAGGTTGTCGTGGCTGTAGCGGTGCTTGCTGGTCGCCTGCAGGCAGCTGCCGGACAGCCCGCTGTCCTGCTGCCACTGCGGCGAGAACCACGCCAGCATCGGCACGTGCTTCTGCGCGTCCGGCGCGATCAGGTAGGGCGTGGCGTGCAGGTAGAGATTGTTCTCGCCCAGCGATTCGCCGTGATCGGACAGGTAGAGCATGCTGCTGGCCACCTGCGGCGCCGCCTGCAGCGTGGCGATCAGCTGCGCCAGCACCTGGTCGGTATAGAGGATGGTGTTGTCGAAGGCGTTGACGATCTGCTCGCGGCTGCATTTTTGCAGCTCGCCGGTTTCGCACACCGGGCCGAAGCGGGCGAACGCCGCCGGGTAGCGCTTGTAGTAGGCCGGGCCGTGGCTGCCCTTCTGGTGCAGAACCAGCACGCTGTCGCCGCGCAGGTTCTGCAGCCGGGCCGCCAGGCTGTCGAGCAGGATCGCGTCGTGACACTCGCCGCCGCTGCAGAAGCGCGGATCGTTGCTGTCGTACAGCATGCTGCTGGCCACGCGCTTGCACACCTCCTTGCAGCCGGAGTTGTTGTCGCGCCAGCTGACCTGCACCCCGGCGTGGGCCAGCACGTCGAGCAGGTTTTCGCGGTGGCGCGCCTCTTCAGCGTCGAAGCTGTCGCGCGGCCGCGACGAGAACATGCACGGCACCGAGATCGCGGTTTCGGTGCCGCAGGACCAGACATCGGGGAAGTTGACCAGCCCCGCCACCTTGGCCAGCTGCGGGTTGGTCGGCCGCGGGTAGCCGTTGAGCGAGAAATGGTCGGCGCGGGCGGTCTCGCCGACCACCAGCACCAGCAGCCGCGGCTTGCCGCCGACAGCCGCATCGCGACGCGCATCGCCACCGATGCGCAGCAGCGGCTGCGGCGTGGCGTTGACCTTGCGCAGGTAGGAACTGGTGGCCTGCAGGTAGTTGCTCGGCGTCAGCTCCAGCCGCAGCTCGCGGTGGTTGCGAAACAGCGAGGCGAAGTCCTGGTAGGCGCCAAACGCCACCAGCAGCAGCACCGCGCCGCTGAGCAGCAGCGCCAGCGCGCGCACGCCCAGCTCCGGCAGCGCGGCGCGAAAGCGCAGCGGCGTGCGCCACAGCCACCACGACGGCAGGCCGCCGAGCAGCAGCACGGTCAGCGCCATTTTCACGGTCAGCAAGTCGCCGGCCTCGGCCACGTCGGTCTGCAGCGCGTTGCGCACCATGTCGCTGTCGATCAGTACCCCGTACTGGTTCATGAAATAGCTGACCGCGGCGGTGAGCAGCAACAGCAGCGTCAGCAGCGGCTTGGCGATCTTCGGCCACAGCAGCAACAGCAGCAGCAGGGTGAAAAAGGCAGTAACGAACACGAAGGCCAGCAGCAGCATGCGCACGTCCTGGCCGTCCAGCGGCGCCATGATCTGCAGCAGGTGGCGCCAGAACGGCAGGTTGAACAGGGTGACGAACAGCAGTGCCATGAGCAGCGCCAGCCATTCGGCGCGCAGCGGACGGAACAGAAGCTTCATGCGGAGTCTCTCGGCAACGGGTTTCGGAGCAGGCACGCCCGCTCATCCTGGTGCCGATGAAAACAGGCCAGCCTTAAGCCAGCCTTAGAGTCGCTAACAAAACCTCGCAGAGCACCTGAGCCAAGGCGCGCCGACGCAGGCAGTACAAGTAGTACGACAAGGAGGCGCAACGCAGGATCAGGGTTTTTGTTAGCGGCTCTTAGCCACGTCACCGTATCGTCATCGCCGCCACATCCGCCTGTCACATCGCTGCGCCACCATCGGCGCATCTGCCCTCCGCCGGAGCACGCGATGAACCAGCGCTACCGCACCATCTGGATTTCCGATGTCCACCTCGGCACCGCCGGCTGCCAGGCCGCCTTCCTGCTCGACTTCCTGCGCCACCACGACTCCGACACCCTGTACCTGGTCGGCGACATCATCGATGGCTGGCAGCTGAAGAAGTCGTGGTACTGGAAGCAGGGCCACAACGACGTGGTGCAGAAGGTGCTGCGCAAGGCGCGCAAGGGCACGCGGGTGATCTACGTGCCCGGCAACCACGACGAGGCGGCGCGGCAGTACGCCGGGCTGGATTTCGGCGGCATCGCCATCCGCAGCGAGGCCGAGCACCACACCGCCGACGGCAAACGGCTCTTGATCATCCACGGCGACGAGTTCGATGGCGTGATCCAGCACGCCAAGTGGCTGGCCTACGTCGGCGACAGCCTGTACACGCTGATCCTCGGCCTCAACCGCCACTACAACTGGCTGCGCCACAAGCTGGGGCGGCCGTACTGGTCGCTGTCGCAATACCTGAAACACAAGGTGAAGAACGCGGTGAACTTCATCAGCGACTTCGAGCACATCCTCGCCGCCGAGGCGCGCCGCCGCGGCTTCGACGGCGTGGTCTGCGGCCACATCCACAAGGCCGAGGTGAAGGACATCGACGGCATCGTCTACGGCAACTGCGGCGACTGGGTGGAAAGCCTGTCGGCGCTGGTCGAGCACCACGACGGCACGCTGGAGATCGTGCACTGGACGCAGCAGGCCGGCGACACCATCCCGCAGAGCATTGCGGCCAACCTTGCCGCACAACCCCAGCTCAACACAGAGGCCGAAACATGCGCATCATGATCATCAGCGACGCCTGGCTGCCACAGGTCAACGGCGTGGTTCGCAGCATCACCGAAACCGTGCGCGAGCTGCGCGGCTTCGGCCACCAGGTGGCCCTGATCACCCCGCTGGGCGGCGAGACGGACGACGGCGACGGCTTTGCCACCCTGCCGTGCCCGACCTATCCCGACATCCGCCTGTCGCTGTTCCCCTACCGCAAGGTCGCGCAAAGGTTGGCCGCCTTTGCGCCGCACGCGGTACACATCGCCACCGAAGGCCCGCTGGGCCTCGCCGCACAGCGCTGGTGCCGCCGCCATGGCCAGCCGTTCACTACCGCCTACCACACCCGTTTTCCGGAATACATCCACGCCCGCACCCGCCTGCCGCTGGCCATCAGCTACGCGTGGATGCGCCGCTTCCACAACCGCGCGCAGGCGGTGATGGCGCCGACGCCGGCCATCGTCGCCGACCTCAAGGCACGCGGCTTTCACAACGTGGTGCTGTGGAGCCGCGGCGTCGACACCCGCCTGTTCAGCCCCGGCGAGCGCGAGCGGCTGGACACCGCGCAGCCGCGCTTTCTCTACATCGGCCGCGTGGCGGTGGAGAAGAACATCGAGGCCTTCCTCAAACTGGAGCTGCCCGGCAGCAAGTGGGTGGTCGGCGAGGGGCCGCAGCTGGCCGAGCTGAAGGCCAAATATCCGGAGGTCTACTTCGCCGGCGTGTTCCCGCAGCACGAGCTGGCGCGCTTCTACCGCGCCGGCGACGTGTTCGTGTTCCCCAGCCTGACCGACACCTTCGGCCTGGTGCTGCTGGAGGCGATGGCCTGCGGCACGCCGGTGGCCGCCTACCCGGTGGCCGGCCCCTTGGACGTGGTCGGTGCCAGCGGCGGCGGCGTGCTGCACCAGGACCTGCGCACCGCCTGCCTGCAGGCGCTGACGCTGGACCGCGACCAGGTGCGGCGCGTGGCCGAAGGCTACTCGTGGACGGCGGCGACGCGGCAGTTCGAATCCCACCTCTGCCCGCGCCCGCTGGGCGAGCAGGAAGGCATGGCCTTCACCCCCGGCGGCGGCCGCTGAACGCGGCACAAAACACTGCGGCCAACCTTGGGCAAGGTTGGCCGCAGTGTTTTACATCGTCAGAACGTGTTCACGATCCCGCACGCTCATACGAGACAAGGCGAAAACGGCTGAGGAAGCGGCGTTGAGCTGGATCTAAACAAGCATGCCGAAGCCGCTTTCAACGCCGTATCGCCCCATTGCGAGCAAGTCGCAGCAGATCGTGAACAGGTTCTAAGGATCAGGCCGGCGCGTGTGTCGCCTTATGCGCGCTGAGCTGGCTCAAGAGCACGCTGGCCACGATCAGCACTGCACCGCCGACCTTGCCGGCGCCCATCGCCTCGCCGGCCAGCCAGCCGATCAGCCCGCCCCACACCGGTTCCATCGCGTAAATGATGGTGGCACGGGTGGCCGGCACCGTCTGCTGCGCCCAGTTCATCACGATCTGGATCAGCGCGGTGGCCGCGCCCAGCGCCAGCACGCTGACCAGCAGCAGCGGCTGCCACTGCGGCAGCGCCTCGCCGGCCAGCGGCGCGCTGGCCAGCGACAGCAGCGCCACCGTCGCCAGCTGCACCAGCGCCATGCGCCCGGCGTTGCAGCCGGCGGCAAAGCGGCTGAGCAGGCAGATTTCCAGCGCGATGGTGACGGTGGCGGCGATGGTCAGCCATTCGCCCAGCCCCAGCTTGATGCTGAGGCCATCGACCCCGGCCAAGAGCAGCAGGCCAGCAAACGCCAGCGCCACCCCCGCCCACGCCAGCCAGCCCGGGCGCTGGCGGAACAGGCCCCACTGCAGCAGCGGCACCAGCGGCACATACAGTCCGGTAAGGAAGGCCGAGGTGCTGCTGGCGATGTGGCCCAGACCCAGCGTCTGCAGGTTGTAGCTGAAATACAGGATCACGCCGATGCCGATGCCGCCCAGCAGCTCGGTGCGGTTGAGGCCGGCCAGCTGGCGGCGGCACAGCAGCAACGCCAGCAAGGCGGCGACGGCAAAGCGCATGCCGACAAAGACGAAGGCGCCGCTCCACTGCAGTGCGGTCTGCACCGCGAGGAAGGTGCCGCCCCAGATCAGGGTGACGCCGACCAGCGACAGGTCGGGCAACAGGGAACGCGGCGGCTGGGCCGCGGGCAGGGCGATGGTGGACATGGACAAGGCTCGCGTGTAGGGTGGTGGCTCAGTTTTGTGCACTATACTGCACAACTCGTTTGATGAGCAATATATTGCACTTATGAGCGAACACACTCCCCTGCAAGTCTTCAGCCATGTCGCCCGCAATCTGCGCGAAGCGCGCCAGCAGCGCGGCCTGAGCCAGGAAAAACTGGCCGCCAGCGCCGAGGTCAGCCGCCGCATGCTGGTCAACATCGAGGCCGGCGCCAGCAATGTCAGCATCGCCACGCTGGACCGCCTCGCCAGCGCGCTGGGGCTGACCTTTTCCGAGCTGGTGCGCGCCCCCGGCAGCGACGCGCCGGTGCGGGTGTGGCAGGGCGACAGCAGCGACAGCCACGCCACCCTGCTGCACAGCCTGGCGCTGGCCGGCTGCACGCTGGAGCTGTGGCAGTGGCAGCTGGCGCCCGGCGACGGCTACCTCGCCGCGCCGGACCCGGCCGGCTGCGGCGAGATCGTGGAAGTGCACAGCGGCACGCTGCAACTGGCCTACGCCGGCGGCGAGCACACGCTGCAAGCGGGCGACACCGCCGGCTACAGCACCGAGCACGGCTACCGCTACCACAACCCGGGCAGCAGCCTGCTGCGTTTCCAGCGCAGCATCGTGATGCCGGCGCCCGGCTGAGACTGCGGCCAACCCTGGCCGCCGGCCAGCGTGGCGGCAGCCCACCACCACCGCATTTGATGGTTTTGACATAACCGGATAGCATCAAAGTCCTCGTCACTGTCCATCCGCGATCGGAGTCACCATGCGTCTGCTACTCGCCATCCTGCTGCCCTGGCTGCAGTTCTTCACCATCAAGCGCCCGTTTGCCGGCCTGTTCTGCCTGCTGCTGCAGTGCACGCTGATCGGCTGGATCCCGGCGGCGATCTGGTCGGTGTACGCGCTCAGCCAGTACAAGACCGACCTCAAGATCAAACAGGCGCTGGCACAGGCACGCTAGCGCGGGCGCCACGCGTCCTGTCCCGATGGCCAGCCCGGCAACGACCGGCTGGCCATTTTTCATGGCGCCACACCACCACAGACCATGCCATAAGAATTTTTGCACGCTTGATCCACATCAATCACTACTACATGCTGCGTCCATACAATGCGCCAACCACAACATATTGGAGCAAACGATGTCCGCACGCCCCAGCAGTCATGTCGACGCCGTCAGCAGCATCAACGAATACCTGTCCCGTGCCGACTGGCGGGTGCAGGCCAATGCCAACCAGGGCTACAGCCTGGGCGGCTTGATCCTCAACATCGCCGGCAAGCTCACCGCCGAGTACTGGCTGGGCAGCGTGTTCAGCCCGCAGGCGGCACAGGCACATCGCCACGGCGACCTGCACATCCACGACCTGGACATGTTGTCCGGCTACTGCGCCGGCTGGTCGCTGCGCACCCTGTTGCAGCTGGGTTTTGCCGGCGTCGGCGGCAAGGTGGAGTCGGCCCCGCCGCGGCACCTGTCCAGCGCCTGCGGCCAGATCGTCAACTTCCTCGGCACGCTGCAGAACGAGTGGGCCGGCGCGCAGGCATTCAGCTCCTTCGATACCTACCTCGCCCCGTTCGTGAAAAAGGATGCGCTGGACTACGCGCAGGTGAAGCAGGCGATCCAGGAACTGATCTACAACCTGAACGTGCCTAGCCGCTGGGGCACGCAGACGCCGTTCACCAACCTGACCTTCGACTGGGTGTGCCCGGAAGACCTGCGCGAGCAGATCCCGGTGCTGGGCGGCGAGGAGATGCCGTTCCGCTACGGCGACTGCGCGCCCGAAATGGCGCTGATCAACCGCGCCTATATCGAGGTGATGCTGGCCGGCGACGCGCTGGGGCGGGCATTTACCTTCCCGATCCCCACCTACAACATCACCAAGGATTTCGACTGGTACGGCGAGAACAGCGAGCTGTTGTTCGCGATGACCGCCAAGTACGGCCTGCCCTACTTCCAGAACTTCGTGAACTCCGAGCTGGAGCCGCACATGGTGCGCAGCATGTGCTGCCGCCTGCAGCTGGACCTGCGCGAGCTGATGAAACGCGGCAACGGCCTGTTCGGCAGCGCCGAGCAGACCGGCTCGGTGGGCGTGGTCACCGTCAACTGCGCGCGCCTCGGCCACCGTTTTGCCGGCGACGAAGCGGCGCTGCTGGCCGAAACCGACCGCCTGCTGGACCTGGGGCGCGAGGTGCTGGAAGCGCGCCGCAGCAAAGTGCAGCAGCACATCGACGGCGGGCTGTACCCGTACACCCGCCACTTCCTCGGCAGCCTGCGCAACCACTTTTCCACCCTGGGGGTGAACGGCATCAACGAAATGATCCGCAACTTCACGGCGGACGCCCACAACATCACCAGCGACTGGGGCCATGATTTTGCCTGCCGCTACCTTGACCACATCCGCGCGCGCATGGTCGAGTTCCAGCAGGCCACCGGCCACCTGTACAACCTGGAAGCCACCCCGGCGGAAGGCACCACCTACCGCTTTGCGCGCGAGGACAACAAGCGCTACCCCGGCATCCTGCAGGCCGGCACGCCGCAGCAACCGTACTACACCAACTCCAGCCAGCTGCCGGTGGGCTTTACCGACGACCCGTTCGAGGCGCTGCTGCGCCAGGACGAACTGCAACGCAAATACACCGGCGGCACCGTGCTGCACCTGTATATGAGCGAGGCGGTGAGCAGCGCCGACGCCTGCCGCCAGCTGGTGAAGCGCGCGCTGGAAAACTTCCGCCTGCCCTACATCACCATCACGCCGACGTTCTCGATCTGCCCGACGCACGGCTATCTGTCCGGCCGCCATGATTTCTGCCCGAAGTGCGACGCCGAGCTGATCGCGAAAAAACGCCAGGCGGCCTGCACCCCGTAGTCCGGATAAGCGAAGCGCATCCGGGGAAATCGCATGCCCTCACAACCGTCGCCCCGGATACGCCTGCGGCTTATCCGGGGCGACGTGAGGCGAATCGTCAAGTGCGGTGACAGGCTCACAGCAGCCTGCCTAGCAGCAACCCCATACCAACAGCACAGAGCCAATCCGCCGCCATGCGGCCAACCTTTGAAAGGAAACACCATGCAACAGCAGCAAACCATCGAGCTGAAAGACGAAGAACGCACCCGCTGCGAGGTGTGGACGCGGGTAATGGGCTACCACCGCCCGGTGGCCTCGTTCAATACCGGCAAACAGGGCGAGTTCCATGAACGCTGCCACTTCGACGAACAGCGCGCCGGCTGAGCGCGCCCGCATCGGCGGCTGGCAGCCGTTCTCGGCCTGCGACTGGCCGGGCCGGCTGGCCGCGGTGGTGTTCCTGGCCGGCTGCCCGTGGCGCTGCGGCTACTGCCACAACCCCGGCCTGCTGCAGCGCCGCCACGGCCAGACAAGTTGGCCGCAGCTGCGCGCGCAATTGCAGACGCGGCGCGGTTTGCTGGACGGGGTGGTGTTTTCCGGCGGCGAGCCGCTGAGCGACCCGGCACTACCGGCGCTGCTGGCCGAAGTGCGCGCCATGGGCTTTGCCACCGGCCTGCACACCGGCGGCAGTCACCCGCAACGGCTGGCTGCGGTGTTGCCGCTATTGGACTGGGTCGGGCTGGACATCAAGACCCTGCCGCCGCAGTACCCGGCCATCACCGCGGTGGCCGGCAGCGGCGAGCGTGCCGCCGCCAGCCTGGCGCTGCTGCAAGCCAGCGGCGTCGCCTACGAATGCCGCAGCACCATCCACCCGGCGCTGCACGACGACAGCACGCTGACGCAGCTGGCCGCGTGGCTGGCCCAGCGTGGCGTGCGCCACTACGCCTGGCAGCTGCTGCGCCCCGGCCCGCAACTGCCGCAGCCGTTTTCCCCCATCGCCGCAGGCTGGCCGGCGCCGGCGCTGCAGGTGGCGGTAGCCAGCCACTTTGCACACTTTGAACTGCGCGCCGGCTAGCTGCGGCCAAGCTTGGCCACAGCCGCGACCACCGCCAGATAGCGCCCGTCACCGGCAACAGCATGCGGCGTCACAGCCCCCGCTTCTCCGGCAACAAAAAGGCACAACGTCCGTTGGCGGACATTGTGCCGGTGTGCACCCGCCACGGCAGTCGCGGTAAGGGGCGGGGAAAACAAAAAACCCCGCCGTAGCGGGGTTTTTATCAAACGCTGTAAAAAATTACAGAGCCTGGATATTGGTGGCTTGTGGGCCTTTTTGACCCATACCTGGGGTGTAGCTAACTTTCTGGCCTTCGGTCAGCGATTTGAAGCCTTCCGAGCGCACTTCGGAGAAGTGAGCGAACAGGTCGTTGCCGCCTGCATCTGGAGTGATGAAGCCAAAGCCTTTTGCATCGTTAAACCATTTAACGGTACCAGTTTCCATTTTTAATTCCTTTAAAACGAGATTGACGGGCAATTGCCCAGGTGCATGACGATCAAGGAATCAAACCGGTAACAATGACGTGCCGCTTTTGAGGTGGATCAACGATGTCGCAAGCAATCTGCTGCTTGAAGGTCCTGCCAGCACCGTTATACGCAGCATCCCTCCCCCGGTCAACGATTAATTGAATTTATTTTTGTTTTATCGTTAATAAATCCCATAAAAGCCAGCAAGCGCTCGTCCGCGCCCGGCGGCGGCGGCCAGTACAGCACAGCGGCACCACCGTTTGCCCGACGCTGATGCCATGCCGCTACGGCAAGCAGGCTTGTATTCCGGCGCATCTTTACCTATGCCAAATGCACGGGCTAGCGACATTGAAACTGCTTGCCGCGCTGAAAGCTAGTTGAAAGCTTGACCACCCTATAATTTGCTCGCCCCACCTGAGGTGGCGTGACCTGCACGGCAGGCAACGTCAAGCCGCAGGGGACGCACAGGGTGAGGAGCCAAGCTCCCGCTGATGCCACCTCGGCATACACAACAATATGCAACACTCCGGAGATTACACAATGAAACTGTCGAAACTGTTCGTAAGCTGCCTACTGGCGGTCACCCCGTTTGTCGCCCAGGCCCAGGTAGAGCAATTCAAGATCATGGCGCCGGCCAACCCGGGCGGCGGCTTTGACACCATCGCCCGTACCCTCGGCGAAGCGCTGCAGGCGTCCGGCCAGGCCAAAAGCGTGGTGGTCGAGAACAAGGCCGGGGCCGGTGGGGCCATCGGCATGGCACAGTTCGTCAATAACGAAAAAGGCAACCCGCACGCGCTGCTGGTGGCCGGTGCCGTCACCGTCGGCGCGCTGGAAACCAACAAGTCGCCGGTCAACTTCGGCATGGTGACCCCGATCTCGCGCCTGATGGGTGAGTTCAACGTCATCGTGGTACCGACCGCCTCGCCGTTCAAGAACCTGAAAGACCTGATGGCCGCCTACAAGGCGAAACCGGGTGCGGTGAGCATCGGCGGCGGCTCGGCCGGTGGCATCGACCACATCATGGCCAGCCTGATGTCGGAGAAAGCCGGCGTTGATCCCGACAAGCTGAACTACATCCCGTTCGCCGGCGGCGGCGAGGGCAAGGCAGCCATCCTCGGCAACCAGATCTCCGCCTACATCAGCGGCTACGGCGAGCTGGCCGACCTGATCAAGGCCGGCAAGGTGCGCGCGCTGGGGATCTCCGCCTCCACCCGCAACGCCGACATCCCGGTAGCGACCCTGCGCGAGCAGGGCACCGACGTGGTGGTGTACAACTGGCGCGGCGTGTTTGGCGCCCCCGGCATCACCCCCGCCCAGCGCAACGATCTGATCAAGATGGTGGAAACCGCGGTCAAGTCGCCAAGCTGGAAAGCCAAGGCCGAGAAGATGGAATGGCTGGACATGCTGCAAAGCGGCGACAGCTTCAAGGCCTTCCTCAACGAAGACATCAAGCGCACCGCAGCCACCGTCAAGAAACTGAAGCTGGGTAACTAAGCCATGATCAAGCGCGTAACCGGCGAGCAGCTGCTCGCCATCGGGATCATCCTGATCGGCCTGGTGATGGCCTGGCAGATCGGCGATATCCCTGAGGAGGCCGGTTATGCCGGCATCGGTCCGCGCTTCTTTCCTTCGCTGGTGGTGGCCGGTCTGATCGTTGCCGGGGGCGCGTTGCTGATGCAGCGCCGCCACCGTAACGGGCCGGACACCATCCTCAGCGCAGGCGAAGACGACACGGAACAACTGGAAGCGGAAGAAGCCGCCGTACGCGGCGAGGCCAACTGGAACATGTTCATCATTGCCAGCGGCAGCCTGCTGGCGCACATGGCGCTGATCGGCCTGGTCGGCTTTACCCTGGCCGGCACCTTCCTCTGCTTCGGCATCTGCCGCGCGCTGGAGACACGCCGTCCGGCGCTGGATCTGGTGCTGTCCTTCCTGCTGGCCCTCGGCCTGTTTCACTTGTTCAAGACGCTGGGGCTGAACCTGCCGGCGTTGATCACGGGGGTGCTGTAAATGGATTCCTTGAATGCCCTGTTCAGTCTGGGGTTTGCCACCGCGCTGACCCCGGCCAACCTGCTGTGGGCGCTGCTCGGCTGCACGCTGGGCACCGCCATCGGCGTGCTGCCCGGCGTCGGCCCGGCGGTAACCGTGGCGCTGCTGCTGCCGGTGACGCAAAGCGTCGACCCGACCGGCGCGCTGATCATGCTGGCCGGTGTCTACTACGGCGCCATGTTCGGCGGTTCCACCACCTCCATCCTGCTCAACACCCCCGGTGAAGCCGGCTCCATCGTGTCGGCGCTGGAAGGCAACAAGATGGCGAAGATGGGGCGCGCCGGTCCGGCGCTGTCCACCGCCGCCATCGGCTCCTTCGTCGCCGGCTCCATCGCCACCGTGCTGCTGACATTGCTGGCGCCGGTGATCGCCGGCTTCGCACTGCAGCTGGGCCCGGTGGAAACCTTCGCGCTGATGATGCTGACCTTCGCCGCGGTGTCGGCGGTGCTCGGCAACTCGCCGCTGAAAGGCTTCATCGCGCTGCTGCTGGGCCTGTCCATGGGCCTGATCGGCATCGAGGGCCAGTCGGGACAGTCGCGCTTCACCTTCGGGCTGCTGCCGCTGATTGATGGCATCGACATCGTGGTGGTGGCGATGGGCCTGTTCGCTGTGGGCGAGACGCTTTACACCGCCACCTACGAGAACAAGATCGCCGGCCGCATCGAATCGCTGAAGGGCAGCTTCTGGATGAGCAAGGACGACTGGAAACGCTCGTGGAAACCGTGGTTGCGCGGTACCGCCATCGGCTTCCCGTTCGGCACCCTGCCGGCCGGCGGCACCGAGATGCCGACCTTCCTGTCCTACTCCGCCGAGCGCAAGCTGGCCGACGAAAAGACGCGCAAGCAGTTCGGCAAGGGCGCCATCGAGGGCGTGGCCGGACCGGAAGCGGCCAACAACGCCGCCGTCACCGGCACGCTGGTGCCGCTGCTGACGCTGGGCATCCCGACCTCGGCCACCGCCGCCATCATGCTGTCTGCGTTCCAGCAGTACAACATCGTGCCCGGCCCGCTGCTGTTCGATACCAACCCGGAACTGGTGTGGGGCCTGATCGCCTCGCTGTACATCGGCAACGTGATGCTGCTGGTGCTGAACCTGCCGCTGGTCGGCCTGTGGGTGCAGTTCCTGAAAGTGCCGCGCCCGCTGCTCTATGGCGGCATCATCGTGCTGGCCACCATGGGTGCCTACGCGCTGCGACAGAGCTGGTTCGACCTGATGCTGCTCTATATAATCGGCGTGTTGGGCTTCCTGATGCGGCGCTTCGACTTCCCGGTGGTACCACTGGTGGTCGGCCTGATCGTCGGGCCGATGGCGGAGAAACACTTCCGCCGCGCCATGTCGATCAACGAGGGTGACCTGACCGTGTTCCTGACGCACCCGATCTCGCTGGTCATCCTGCTGGTCACCGCCGCCATCCTGGTGGTACCGCCGCTGATGAAACGCCGCCAGGCCCTGCTGGACAGCGCACGTTAAACCAAACCTCCCGGGACACCTGGCTCTTTGCTGGCCAGGTGTCCTTTTAATTGACACTTTTCACTGCACAAGGACAACACAATGCCGGAGATCCTGTTTGAAAGCTCCTTCTGGCTGGCGGTGCTGCAGATCATCGCCATCGACATCCTGCTTGGCGGCGACAACGCGGTCGTGATCGCGCTGGCCTGCCGCAAACTGCCGGAAGAACAACGCCGCCGCGGCATTTTCTGGGGCGTGGCCGGTGCCATCGGCCTGCGCGTGGTACTGATTTTCTTCGCACTGCAACTGCTGGCGCTGCCATATTTGAAAGTAGTCGGTGCGCTGCTGCTGCTGTGGATCGGCATCAAGCTGCTGCAACCGGAAGATGACGACGCCCACGGCAATATTGAGGGCAGCACCCACCTGTGGGGCGCCATCAAGACCATCATCATCGCCGACGCGGTGATGAGCCTGGACAACGTGATCGCGGTGGCCGGTGCCGCCAAGGGCAACCTCGGCATGGTGGTGTTCGGCATCGTGATCAGCATCCCGATCATCGTGTGGGGCAGCAAGTTCGTGCTCAAGCTGATGGACCGTTTCCCGATCGTGATCACCTTCGGTGCCGCGCTGCTGGGCTGGATCGCCGGCGACATGGTGATCGGCGACGTGGTGGTGAAACCGTACCTGGTCGACGCGCCAAGCTGGCTGCACTACGTCAGCGCCGCCAGCGGTGCCATCCTGGTGGTCCTGACCGGCAAGATCCTTGCCAGCCGCAAGACCGCCGCCGCCGCGCCGCTGCACGAGATTCCGCTGGCCGCCAACAAAGACCACAGCTAAGAAAGGGACACCATGAGCACTCGTATCCTGATTCCGGTAGACGGCTCGGCGCACGCGCTGCGCGCGGTAGAACACGCCCTGCAACTGGCCAAGCTCAACCCGGCGCTGGAACTGCACCTGCTGAACGTGCAGATCCCGGTCGAATCCGGCCACGTGCGCCTGTTTGTCGGCCACGACCAGCTGGAAGACTACTACCGCGAGGAAGGCCTCGCCGCGCTGCAAGCGGCGAGCGCGCTGCTGCAACAGGCCGGTCAGGCCTGCCAGCAGCACATCGCGGTTGGCCACATCGCCGACACCATCGCCCGCTACGCGCAGGAGATGGCGTTCAGCCAGATCATCATCGGCTCGCACGGCCGCAGCGGCCTCGGCCAGCTGTTGCTGGGCTCGGTGGCCACCGACGTGGTGCACCAGTCGGTGGTGCCGGTGACCGTGATCAAGTAAGCCACGCACCAGCCCGCGACAGCGGCTTTCATCCCGGCCCCGCGCCGGCGGTGGAAGCCGCTTTTGCATGGGCGGCGCGCTTGCGGCCAACCTTGCCGCCGCCGTGTACAGCCGCTGCCGGCGGCCCGTACAATGTTGGCATCATCGCCCTCCGGAGCTGCCACCATGCGCCACACACTACGCAAATTCGCTCTCGCCCTGCTGGCGCTGGTCGCCCTGCTCGGCAGCGCGCTGCTGGACTACTACCTGCCGGAACACAGCATCACCACCATCACCGGTGTCGAGGTCAAGCTGGCGGACAAGGACGGGCCGATCAGCCGCCAGAACCCGGCCGACCAGCCGGTGCGCGACATGTACCTGATCTACACCCAGCACGCCATCGACGACGTGCGCGTCTACCGCAACGAGGACACCGGCTGGGGCTGGCCGTTCTACTTCAAGTTCGACGCCTCCGACGTGCAGGCCACCGCCAACGCCATTGCAAACGCCCGGCAGCCGGCCTACCTCACCAGCTACGGCTGGCGCATCAACATGCTGTCGCTGTACCCCAACGTCACCGCCATCCGCCTCGCCGAGGCCGGCGAAGCCACCTGGAGCTTTTTCCGCTGGTTCTGGTTCGCGCTATGGTTTGCCCTGCTCACCGGCGCCGGCTGGGGGCTGCTGCGCGCGACACGCCGCCAGCCGGATACCACAAACAAGGAGATGACATGATCAGCCGCGACTATGTACGGCACATGGCCCGTTACAACCAGTGGATGAACGACAAGCTGTACGCCGTTGCCGGCACGCTGCCGCAAACGGTGCTGGATGAGGCGCGCGGCGCCTTTTTCGGCTCGATCAGCGGCACGCTCAACCACCTGCTGGTCGCCGACACCATCTGGCTGAAACGGCTGGCAGCGCATCCGGCCGGCTTTGCCAGCCTTGAGCCACTGCGCGACATCGCGATGCCGGCGCGTCTGGACCTGCCGCTGGCCGACGACTTTGCCGCGCTGCAGGCACGGCGCCGGGAGCTGGATGCGCTGATCGAGCAGTGGAGTCTGGAGCTGACGCCGGCCGCGCTGGGTCAGGCGCTGGACTACCACAATATGCGTGGCGAAGCGCAAAGCAGGCCGCTGCCCGAGGTGCTGATGCACCTGTTCAACCACCAGACCCACCATCGCGGCCAGATCACCACCTTGCTGTCGCAGCTCGGGCTGGATGTCGGCGCCACCGACCTGATCGCGATGCCCGCGGCCTGAACGGCATTGCGGCCAACCTTGGACAAGGTTGGCCGCAATGTTCAATGCCAGGCTGGCACGCGATCTCAGGCCAGCGTGATCACCACCGGGGTGTGGTCCGATGGTCGCTCCCACTTGCGCGGGGTCTTGTCGATCACGCAGCCGCTGGCGCGTGCCTTCAGGCTGTCGCTGATCAGGATGTGGTCGATGCGCACGCCCATGTTGCGGCGGAACATCATCGCGCGGTAATCCCACCAGCTGTACTGCTTGTCCTCGTCGTTGAACAGGCGGAAGCTGTCCGCCAGCCCCATGCCGATCAGACGGCGGAAGCTGTCGCGCTCCGGCGTGGTGCACAGCACCTGCTCGCGCCAGCCCTCCGGGTCGTACACGTCGCGGTCTTCCGGTGCGATGTTGTAGTCGCCCAGCAGCGCGAAATCCCGGTGCACGGCCAGTTCGCTGGCGACGTAGCGCTCCAGCTCGGCCAGCCACTGCAGCTTGTACTGGTACTTCGGCGATTCCACCGACTCGCCGTTGACGAAGTAGGCGCACACCACGCGCACGCCGTCGACGGTGGCGGCGATCACGCGGCGCTGCTCGTCGTCGTAACCGGGAATGCCGGCCACCACGTCGCCGAGGCTGCAGCCGTTCTTCACCAGGATGGCGACGCCGTTATAGGTTTTCTGCCCGAACCACGCCGCCTGGTAGCCGGCGGCCTCGATCTCGGCCAGCGGGAACACCGGGTGGTCCATCTTCAGTTCCTGCAGGCACAACACCTCGATCGGGTTGTCGGCCAGCCATTGCAGCACTTGCGGCAGGCGCACTTTCAGCGAGTTGACGTTCCAGGTGGCAAGACGCATAGCGAGGCTCCTAATTGATTGCAGGCCGCCACCTTAGCGTGCCGGCTGCGGGCTGGCAAACCGCGCCCGCCACCCGCCAGTGCGCAGCACGCCAGTGACTAATATTCCAAACACAATCACGCCAAAAAAAGCGCCAAGTGGCTGATTTTTGCCCAACCATGTTTAAACAAATAAACAACAGCCACCACATGCCGATTTGCCAAAGCCGTGCGCGGCTGCCTAGAATGGTCCCGTTATCGTAACCGGATGTCCAAATTGTCGTTCAATTCCAAACAACTGCCGCAGTCCGCCGTCGCCATTTGCCCGACGCTGCACCCGCAACGCAACCGCCTGGCGCCGATCGCGCAGAGCTTTGCCATGCGTACCCCGACCTTCCGTCATCGCGACACCCTGCACGCCGCTGCCCAGCCGGACACCCAGTCCGAGCCACCCCGTTAGCTTCCCGCCGCTGTTCGCCGCCTTACTTTCCCGCTGATTTGATGTCGTAAAACGCGCAGTACCCGCGTCCCGCGCCCGTACTGTGCCTGTCGCCCGTTGCCGCCCTTTTGCCGCACGGTGATGCCGTCATGCCGCCTGCCTGCCGCCCGTTTCCTGCGCCAGCCGCGGCGGAGCCGGTGTTGCCGCTGCCGGCCGGGCCGTGGGCCAAGGATGTTGTAATGGAATTCCATAACTGGTTGATGTACCTCGGCACCATCGTGCTGTTGATGGCGGCGCCCGGCCCGGCGCCCTTGCTGACCCTGTCGCACGGCGCGCAACACGGCGCCCGTGGCGGCATTCCCAATGCGCTGGGCTTTTCCGCCGGGGCGCTGCTGCTGATGGCGCTGTCGGCGCTGGGCATCAGCGCGCTGCTGCTGGCCTCGCCGACCGCGTTCAATGTGGTGAAGCTGCTCGGCGCCGGCTATCTGGTGTGGCTGGGGGTGGCGCTGTGGCGCAAGCCGTTCAGTATCGGCGGCGGTGCCGGCAGCGCGCCGGCCAGCAAGCTGTGGAGCGGTTTCCGTCCCGCCTTTCTGCTGGCGATCAGCAATCCGGAGGACACCGTGTTCTTCAGTGCGCTGCTGCCGCGCTTTCTCGATCCGCAACAGCCGCTGTGGCCGCAATATGCGGTGATGGCCGCCACCTGGGTGGTGGCCGACCTGGTCGTTGCCGTGCTGCTGGCCGCCGCCGGTGGCCGGCTGGGCCTGTGGCTGGCCTGCGGCCAACGTTTGCAGCGCTTCTCGCGCACCTCCGGCGGCCTGTTCGTGGTGGCCGGCGTGACGCTGGCCGCGATGCAGCACTGACGCACCAAAAAGAATGCCCCCGCTTGCGGCGGGGGCCAACGTCTAGTTCTTTCACTGCATGCAACCTCGGGTAGGAGCACACCCTCCCGTCACAAGTTCCGCCGCCGCCGCATAAAAAAATCCACGCCGGTCAGGCGTGGAAAAAGAGAGTACTACGTGGATCCGGTGGCGAGCGCCGGCAGGCGCTCACAGTGTCTGGTACACCAGCCCGAACTGGGTGGCGATCTTGCGGTATTCCTTCACCTGGCGTTTGACGTAGGCGTCCATCTGCGCGCCGGTGAGGCTGAACGGGAACAGGTCGTAGCCCTCGCGCAGGCGCGCGAACTGCGGCGTCGCCATCACCTTGCGGAAGCTCGTTTCCCAGTAGGCGTAATCGGCGGCCGACACCTTCGGCCCGACATAGAAGCCGCGGATGATGGGCCACACGATGTCGAAGCCCTGCTCGCGCGCGGTGGGGATGCCGGACAGCCGGCCCGGCAGGCGCTTGTCCGACATCACCGCCAGCACGCGAATCTTGCGCTGGTCCAGCTGCGGCATCACCTCGCTGAGATCGCCGGACGCGGCCTGGATATGGCCGCCGAGCAGCGCGGTGGTGGTCTCGCCGCCGCCCTCGAACGCGACGTAGCGCATCTGCTGGTGGCTGACCCCGGCCTGGCGCGCGATCAGCACCGTCTTGATCCAGTCCTGGCTGCCGACGGTGCCGCCGGCACCGAACACGATCTCGTTCGGGTTCGCCTTCACCGCCGCCACCAGCTGTTTCAGGTTCTGGTACGGCGAATCGGCGCGCACCGCGATCATGCCGTAGTCGGCGCCGACCCCGGCCAGCCAGCGCACATCGTTGACGTTGTACTTGCCGAACTTGCCCTGCGCCAGGTTCAGCAGCGAGCCGCCGGAAAAGGCGACGATGATGTTGCCGTCCGCCGGACGCTGCGCCACCACGGTGTTGTAGGCCACCGCGCCGATGCCGCCCGGCATGTAGGTGATGCGCAGCGGGCGCGTCAGCAGCTTGCTGTCGTTCAGCGCCGCGCGCGCCAGCTTGCAGGTCAGGTCGAAGCCGCCGCCGGGCCGCGCCGGGGCGATGCATTCCGGGTCGTCCGGCTCCGCGGCCGCAGCCAGCGACACCAGCAGCAGCGCGCCCGCCAGCACGGCAACACAGGATCTTGCCATGATGTGTTGACTCCTCATTATTCCGTTCGCCTTGTCTGCCCCCGATACTGCCTATTGACACCCGCGCCGTCAGGCGCAACGCTTGTCCGGGGTTGGCGAATCACGCTCCGTATTATTGGAGACGATCATAAGCACAAGCACTTTCACCAACCTTTCACCCGGCACGCACAGAGACAAAGAGAGAGCATGCGCATCATCCTGATAGAAGACCAGCCCGACCTCGCCCACTGGCTGGCGCGGGCGCTGACCGCCAGCGGCTACGTCGTCGACGTGATCGGCGACGGCATCGACGCCGACAACGCGCTGAAAACCGAAGAATACGACCTCGCCATCCTCGACATGAACCTGCCGCGGCTGTCCGGCGAAACCATCCTGCAACGGCTGCGCGCCCGCCACCAGACCCTGCCGGTGCTGGTGCTCACCGCGCGCGGCGAGCTGTCGGACAAGGTCAAGGGCCTGGAAATGGGCGCCGACGACTACCTGGTCAAGCCCTTCGAGCTGGACGAGCTGGAGGCGCGGCTGAAGGCGCTGCTGCGCCGCCACCAGGGCCATGAAAACGCGTGGCTGCAGTGTGGCGACCTGCGCTACAGCAAGCAGCAGCAGTTCTTCGAGCTGGCCGGCAAGCTGCTGACGCTGACGCGGCGCGAACACACGGTGCTGGAAGTGCTGATCCGGCGCAAGGGCCAGCCGCTGAACCGCGAACGGCTGTTCAACCAGGTGTTCACCCTCGACGACAACGCCAACCAGGAAGCGATCGAGGTCTACATCCACCGCCTGCGCAAGAAGCTGGACGGCAGCAACGTCAGCATCACCACCCTGCGCGGCCTGGGCTACCTGCTGGAACAGCGCGATGCGCCTTGAGCAGCTGTTCAACCGCCGCAGCCTGCTCGGCAAGTTCGTGCGCTGGCTGCTGCTGCCGCTGCTGCTGTTGTGGATCATCAACACCGTGGTCGCCTACCAGATCAGCAGCGCCGCGGCCAACCTGGCCTACGACCGCACCCTGCTGGCCTCGGCACGGGTGATCGCGGAACAGGTGATGGTGCGCAACGGCAAGCTGCACGTGGAAGTGCCCTACATCGCGCTCGACAACTTCGAATACGACAACCGCGGCCAGATGTTCTACCGCGTCAGCGATTTTGCCGGCAACATCATCTCCGGCTACGGCGACCTGCCGCAGATGCCGAAGAACACGCCGCGCACCGAACTGTACCCGGCGCTGGTGCACTTCCACGACGATATCTACCGCGAACGGCCAATCCGCATGGCCACCTTCTACAAGCCGCTGTTCGAGGGCGGGCTGCAGGGCATGATCAAGGTCGAGGTCGCCGAAACCACCGAGGCGCGGCAGTACATGACGCACCAGGTGCTCAACTACACGCTGTGGGGCCAGGGACTCCTGGTGTTCTGCGCGCTGTGCTTCGTCGGGCTGGCGATGACGCGCATCCTGCAGCCGATCCGCCTGCTGGGCGAGGAAGTGATCCGCCGCCCACCCGGCGACTTCAGCGACATCGAGGTCGGCACCACCCACAGCGAACTGCTGCCGCTGGTCGCCGCCATCAACCAGTACCGCCGCCGCCTGGCCCAGCTGCTGATGCGCTACCAGCGCTTCGCCGCCGACGCCTCGCACCAGCTGCGCACGCCGCTAGCGGTGATGACCACCCAGGCCGACCACGCGCTGCGCGACGGCAGCCCGGAGGTGATGCGCGAAAGCCTCACCGAGCTGAAGCAGATGCTGAAGAAAACCACCCGCCTCACCAACCAGCTGCTGCTGCTGGCCAAGATGGACTCCGGCAGCCACCAGTTGCGCCGCGACCGGCCGCAGCCGCCGTTTTCGCTGCTCGACAGCATCGAGAAGATCGTGATGGCCAAGCTGGCCGCCGCGCGGCGCAAGGACATCGACCTCGGTCTGGAAAACCGTTGCCGCGACCAGAACGTGCCGCTGCACGGCAAGCAGATGCTGATCGAGGAAGTGCTGCTCAACCTGCTCGATAACGCGCTACGCCACACCCCGAGCGGCGGCGTGATCACCCTACGCCTGTACGACGCAGCCCCCGGCAGCGACCGCGGCTGCATCTTCGAGATCGAGGACAGCGGCCCCGGCATCCAGCCCGAGCAGCGCGAACAGGTCTTCGAGCGCTTCCACCAGCTGCCCGACGCCGCCCCCGGCGGCAGCGGCCTTGGCCTTGCCATCGTCAAGGACATCTGCCGCCTCCACGACATCGACATCAGCCTGCACGACGGCCCGCAACTGGGCGGCCTGCTGGTGCAACTCGCCTTCAAGCGCTGAACGCCTGCGGCCAACCTTGGCCGCAGCCCTTAGCCACCTCCACCCGGCACCCGCCCCCGCAACGACACCCGGCAACGGGGTAGCCAAAACGCTGTCATGCCGCCGCGTGGCAAAGCCGCAACAGCACCGCCCGCCGCCCCCTCCCGCCCCAAAACAGGGCTTGCAAGTCGCCATGGATGAACCATGCTGAAGCTAGCGGCGACACTGGGTCGCCCCGGCGGGACACGCGCCATGACACGCTCTTTTCTGCTCAGCCTGCTCTTGCTAGGCATCGCCCAGCCGACCCACGCCCTCTGTGTGTCGGAAATCCTCAAATGCGCCAGAACCGCCCCGCTGATCCTGCAGCTGGAAACGGCAAGCGCCGGCGACAAGACCTTCATCCCCCCGCCGACACCCAGCTTCATCCTGGAAAGAAACGAACTCTCCGGCGGCAACAAGATCGACCTGCGCCCCAGCTGGCGGCTGGACGACGACACCCGCGTATCGGTCAAGGTGAAGCGTCATCAGGTGGAACTGCGGATGAGAAAGCGGTGGTAAGCCACAACTGCCACGCCGCGACGGGCACAAACCAGACAAGGTTGGCCGCAAACCCGTTACGGCTTGCGGCCAACCTTGCTCATTGATTCGCGGTAACCGTTGCGTTTTACAGGCTCAGTACCAACACATGCCCGACTTACCGCGTTGCTTGCCTTCAGGTTAACGGGCGGAGGGTTCGACATATGGAGTGACAGCAATAACTTTCGCGCGGAGAGCCTTGAACTCACAGCAAAACTGATAGCAGTGTTCAAGTTCTATGTGTAGTGTGTCACGTCCCCCATGAGGCTCGTCGCACAGCGAGAGGTTTAGCGACGACACAACATTCTGTTGATTGAAGCCTTCAAGCTCGAATTCAAAAATGTCTTCAAATAGCAGGTGCACGACAGAATCGTTGTGGAGTTTGTAGCTGCCATCCTCAGAAAATTCTGGCCCCATGATCCAGCCACGAAGGTGAATCTCGACTGACGGGACACTTGCCCCGTCTGGTAAACGAGGCACCCGATCCAGAATAATTCGCAGCACCTCGCCATCATGAAAACTCGGCCACACCCCAAACCGGGCAACAACCTGCTCGTACCCCTCGATGAACTCATATGCTTGCATGGTGGCTCAATCTGAAAACAGTCAACTTATTGTGTAAGCCAGCAACTCAGTTCAGTCTGGCAGTTCGCCATCTCGACAGATGGCACGCCAGTATGACAAAAGGGCAAGCCATCAGGTATGTCCTTTCAAAAATTATTCTGCGGCCAACCTTTGCGTATCACCGGTGCGGCGCCCGGCAAGCCGGGTGACGCACGTTATATTAATGAGCACACCCCGCAACAACCAGAACCGCACCGACGCGCCCGTCCCGTTGGTGCAAGCCGTGCAAACTGCCGCCAGCCCGGAAACAAGCCGCCCTCTTTTTAGCGCAGCGGATGGGCGGCGCCGGGATGGCGGCGGTTTGCACGGGAATTCTTGCGCCTTCGGGAGAGCGGGGTTTGAAAAGGGGCGGCGGTAGCCCCTTTTCCGCCGTCCGCGCGGCAAAGCGGCAGCTAAAAAAACTCCGCGCAGCGGATACCCCAGACAAAAACAAGGTTGGCCGCAAACCCGTCACGGCTTACGGCCAACCTTGGTCATTCATGCGCGGTAAACGTTGGGCTTCGCAAGCTCAGCACCAACCTACAAGTCCAACTTACCGCATTACACGTCGGCATCAATGATGCATGCCCCGCAACAACCAGAACCGCACCGACGCACCCCGTCCCGTTGGCGCAAGCCGTGCAAATTGTCGCCAGCCCGGAAACAAGCCGCCCTCTTTTGAGCGCAGCATATGGGCGGCGCCGGGATGGCGGCGGTTTGCACGGGAATTCTTGCGCCTTCGGGAGAGCGGGGATTGGAAAGGGGGATGCGGCATCCCCCTTCCCCGCCGCCGCGCGGCAAGCGGCAGCTAAAAAACATCCGCGCAGCGGATACCCCGGACAAAAACAAGGTTGGCCGCAAACTATGACGGCTTGCGGCCAACCTTGTTCATTCACTCGCGGTAAACGTTGGGCTTCGCAGGCTCAGAACCAACCTACAAGCTCGACTTACCTCGTTAATATCTATCCATACAGGTTTATAAAAAATTAAACCTTCTTATCCCACCCAACAACATGTCCATTCTCAACCGTTACACGTAGACCAAAACGGTTAGCACCTTTGTGCTGGTACTTCCAAACATTTCTGGATTTTGTTTTCATTAATTTCTGGTCAATTTCGACTGGTGACCCAAGCGAATCCCGTAGCTGCTCTTCCGTTTGCCCTTGCCAAACAAGAGCATTTAGAATGTTCTGTACTACACGATCATCGCTATACTTCCCACGCAAATATGCTATTCGTTTCTGCCGTTTGTTATGCTGAAACCAGAGGTAAATAGCAAGAATCCCCATTACCCCTAAAACCGGTAAAACCCATCCAATACTTTCAACTAATTTATATGCTGCAAATATTGGCGTTCCTATCACTATAAAAAATCCAATTGCGGTGCCCTCGGCCTTTGTCATTTTTGCCATTCTATTCCTTGACCTCGTACCTAGAATTATCGTAAAGCGAATGCTCCACCTTTGGAGAGCGATTCACCAACAACCACTCAACACCTACATGCCCATTCATCATATCAGCCAAAACTGACAAAAGGGCAAGCCATCCGGCTTGCCCTTGCTCTATGTCATGAAACCTGCGGCCAACGTTGGCCGCATTCTCCCGCTAATCGGCGATCAAGACCCCGCCACCTCACTCATCCCGCTATGCCGCAACAACGCATCAATCTGCGGATCGCGGCCGCGGAAGGCGCGGAAGGATTCCAGCGCCGGACGGCTACCACCCACCGCCAGTATCTCGTCCCAGAACTGGCGGCCGACTTCCGGATTGGCACCGCCGGCTTCCTCGAACGCGGCGTAGGCGTCGGCGGACAGCACTTCCGCCCACTTGTAGCTGTAGTAGCCGGCGGCGTAACCGCCGCCGAAGATGTGGCTGAAGCTGTTGGGGAAGCGGTTGTAGGCCGGTGGACGGTTGACGGCGACTTCGTCGCGCACCGTTTCCAGCAGCGCCAGCCAGTCGACGGACTCCGGCTTGGCGTCGGTGTACAGCAGCATGTCGAACAGCGAAAACTCCAACTGGCGCACGGTCTGCATGCCGGACTGGAAGTTCTTCGCCGCCAGCATCTTGTCGTACAGCGCGCGCGGCAGCGGCTCGCCGCTTTCGCTGTGCGCGGTCATGCCCTGCAGCACGTCCCATTCCCAGCAGAAGTTTTCCATGAACTGGCTCGGCAGCTCGACCGCGTCCCACTCCACGCCGCTGATGCCGGATACGCCCAGCTCGTCGACGCGGGTGAGCAGGTGGTGCAGGCCGTGGCCGAATTCGTGGAACAGGGTGGTGACTTCGTCGTGGCTGAAGTAGGCCGGCTTGTCGCCCAGCGGTCGGGTGAAGTTGCACACCAGGTAGGCGACCGGGGTCTGCACCTGGCCGTTTTTCAGGCGGCGGCCGCGCACGTCGTCCATCCACGCGCCGGGGCGCTTGCCGTCGCGGGCGTACAGATCGAGATAGAAACCGCCCAGCAGCGCGCCGTCCTTGAAGATCTGGTAGTAGCGCACGTCCTCGTGCCAGGTTTCAGCGTCCTTCTGCTCGACGGTGATGCCGTACAGCTTGTGCACCACGCTGAACAGGCCGGCCAGCACCTTCGGCTCGGGGAAGTACTGTTTTACTTCGTGCTCGGAGAAGGCGTAACGTGCAACGCGCAGTTTCTCGGCGGCGTAGGTGATGTCCCACGCCTGCAATGTGTCCAAGCCCAGCTCGTCGCGGGCGAAGGCTTCCAGCTCGGCGCGGTCCTGCTCGGCGTAGGGTTTGGCGCGGCGGGCGAGATCGCGCAGGAAATCGATCACCTGCTGCGGGCTTTCCGCCATCTTGGTGTACAGCGACAGCTCGGCGTAGTTGGCGAAGCCCAAGAGCTGCGCTTCTTCCGCCGCCAGCTGCAGTTTTTCGCGGATCAGCGCGCTGTTGTCCTGCTCGGCGGGGCCGAACTCGGAGGCGCGCTTGGCGTTGGCCTCGTACAGCTTTTCACGCAAGGCGCGGTTGTCGGCGTACTGCAGCACCGGGAACAGGAGCGGGAACTGCAGGCCCAGCTTGTATTTGCCGGCCTGGCCGTCGGCCTCGGCCAGCGCCGCGTACATGGCGATGCTGTCCTCCGGGATGCCGGCCAGCTCGGCCACGTCGTCGATGTACAGCGCGAAGCTGTCGGTGGCGTCCATCACGTTTTGCGAGAACTGGTTGGACAGCTCGGCCAGGCGGCTGGACAGCGCGGCGAAGCGCTGCTTGTCGGCCTCCGGCAGCTCGGCGCCGGACAGGCGGAAGTCGCGCAGGTCGTTGGCTATGATTTTCTTGCGCGCGGCGGAGGCGCCGGCAAACGCAGGGTTGGCCGCAACGGCCTTGAAGCGCGCGTACAGGTCGAGGTTCTGCCCCAGTTCGGTGAAGAAGGCGGAGATGCGCGGGATTTCCGCGTTGTACGCGTCGCGCAGGCCGTCGGTGTTGCCCATCACGCCGTTGAGATGACCGACCACGCCCCAGGCGCGCGAGATCTGCTCGGTGGCGTCGGACAGCGGCTCGGCCACGCTGTCCCAGTCGTCGCCGCCGGCGGCGATGACCTTGTCGATGGCGGCGCGGGCGTTGGCCAGCAGCACGTCCAGCGCCGGGGTAATGTGTTCGGGCTTGATCGCGGCAAAACGCGGCAGATCGCTAAAGTCCAGTAGCGGATTGGTGGTCATGTTTGGCATCCTGTAGGCAGTGCGCCGTGCTGTTGCCGGCGCGAATCTTTCTAGAGATAGGGACAAATCAGTGAATCGCAATATCCGCCCTTACGACGGCCATCAGCCGCAGATCGACGACTCCTGCTATATCGACCCCGCCGCGGTGGTGATCGGCGAGGTGGAACTTGCGGCCAACGTGTCGGTGTGGCCGTGCGCGGTGGTGCGCGGCGACGTGAACCGCATCAGCATCGGCGAAGGCAGCAATGTGCAGGATTTTGCCATGCTGCACGTCAGCCACCGCAAGGAATCCGATCCGCTGGGCGCGCCGCTCACCATCGGCAAGCACGTCACCATCGGCCACCACGTCACCCTGCACGGCTGCACCATCGGCAATGAAGTGCTGGTCGGCATCGGCAGCATTATCCTCGATCGCGCGGTGATCGAGGACCGCGTACTGATCGGCGCCGGCAGCCTGGTACCGCCGAACAAGCGGCTGGCGTCCGGCTACCTGTACCTGGGCAACCCGGTGAAGCAGGTACGGCCGCTGACCGAAGACGAGCTGGCCTACTTCAGGTATTCCGCCGAGCACTACCTGAAGGTGATGCAGAAGCACAAAGCCAATCTGTGACCAATTGTGGCGCGGCCGGCAGCAAATGCCGTGCCACGTGCATTATTCATTACCAAGGCATAAAACATTTGTAATACTGCAAGCATAAATAGCCAGTACCGAGCGCGCCATCCTTAACGGAGCCACAACGTGATGCCACAGCTTCTCCCCAAAAGCGGACAGTCATTACAAGTATGGCTGACGGTGCTGATCTCGGTGCTGGTCCTCGCCACCGCGGCCGCGCTCGGCTTCTTCTACTACCGCGCGATGCAGAGCCAGCTGACGCTGGCGCAACACAACCTGTTTCGCGCCACCAGCACCCTGATCACCAGCAATATCGAGCAGAGCGGCGCCGGTGCCGCCGCCACCACCAATCTGCTGGCGCACTCTGCGCTGGCGGAGACCTACAGCATGGAAGAGCGGGTGCTGTACACCGGGCAGCTGGTGGCGGTGCTGCGCGGCAACCCGGCGCTGCAGGCGGTGTACATGGCCTACCCCAACGGCGACTTTTTCCTGCTGCGACGGCTGGACGACGTCGCGCGCCAGGCGCTGCCGGATGCCGGCCCCGGCGCACGCTGGGCCAGGCAGCTGGTGCAGCAGCAGCCGGATGGCGTCGCCGAGCAGCGCTTCAGCTTCCTCGACGACGCGCTGAACAGCGTGCAGCCGGAGCTGGTGCTGCGCCGGGTGTACGATCCGCGGCAGCGGCCGTGGTACCAGCAGGCGGTGGCCAGCCACGGCGCCGCCGCCACCGAGCCGTACCGTTTCAGCACCACCGGCCTGATCGGCCTCACCTACGCGCACCAGAACGGCGACGCCAGCGCGGTGGCCGGCGCCGACCTGCGCCTGCTGACGCTGGGCACCATCCTGCGCCAAAACCTGCCCAGCGCCGCCGCGCAGATGGCCATCGTCAACACCGCGCACGACATCCTGGTCAGCACCCATACCGACGAACGCGACCCGCGCCCGGTCAAGCTCGGCGAGAGCGCGCCGTCGGCACTGGCGACGCTGGGCACGCAGTGGCGCCCGGGCACCGCGCCACCGGCGGTGATCGAGTGGCAAGGCCAGCAGTGGCACGTGGCGGTGTCGGCGCTGCCCGGCGGCAGCCGCCAGCAGCTGGTGATGGTGATGCCGGAACACGAGCTGTTCGCCGCCGGCCGCGCGGTGGCCGAGCGCGCGGCGTGGATTCCGCTGCTGATCCTGCTGCTGATGCTGCCGCTGGGCTGGCTGCTGTCGCGGCTGCTGAGCCAGCCGCTGCGGCAGCTGGTGGCCGCCTCCGGCCGCATCCAGTCGCTGGATTTTTCCGACAGCAGCCTGCCGCCCAGCCCGGTGCGCGAGCTGAACGAGCTGATGGCGGCGTCGGAGGCGATGAAGGTCACCATCCGCGATTTCATCGGCCTCAGCCGCGACATGGTCGCCGAGAACGCGCTGGAACAGCTGCTCGGCACCGTGCTGCAATCGACCATGCACGCGCTGCCGGCGCAGCGCGGCGGGCTGTGGCTGATGGACGGTGCGCAGCTGGCGCCGTCCATCAGCCGCGACGAACACGAGCAGCCGCTGCAGCTGGGCAATCTGCCGCTGGACGACGCGCTGCTGCTAGACACGCTGGCCGCCAGCGCGCCGCAGCAGATTGCGGCCAACCCTGCGCTGATCCCGGTGGAAATGCGCAGCCTGCTGGGCGAGGACACCCGCCAGCTGATCCTGCTGCCGCTGCGGCTGGAATCGCAGGAGCTGCTGGGCCTGCTGGTGCTGGCCAGCAGCGAGAGCATCGCCCACACCCAGAGCGGCCACCGCATCAACTACCTGCAGGCGCTGGTCGGCTTTGCCGCCATCGCCATCGACAACCGCCGCCTGGCCTCGGCGCTGCAGCAGCTGATGAACGCGCTGGTGGAGCTGATCGCCGGCGCCATCGACGCCAAGTCGCCGTACACCGGCGGCCACTGCCAGCGGGTGCCGGAGCTGGCGCAGGCGCTGGCCGAGGCGGCGCACCAGAGCCAGCAGGGGCCGTTTGCCGGCTTCCAGCTCAGCGCCGCCGACCGCGAGGCGCTGTACATCGCCAGCTGGCTGCACGACTGCGGCAAGGTCACCACCCCGGAGTACGTGGTCGACAAGGCCACCAAGCTGGAAACGCTGTACGACCGCATCCACGAGATCCGCATGCGCTTCGAGCTGCTGAAACGCGACGCCGATGTCGCCTACTGGCAGGGCCTCGCCGCCGGCGAGGACGCCGCGCGGCTGAAAGAGCAGTGCCAGCAGCAAAAGGCGCAGCTGGACGACGACTTCGCCTTCGTCGCGCGCTGCAACCTGGGCGGCGAATTCATGGACGACGCCGATCTGGCGCGGCTGCAGCAGATCGCCGGCCGCCGCTGGACGCGCACGCTGGACGATCGCCTCGGGCTGGGGCCGATGGAACGCGCGCGGCTGGCCGGCATCGCCGCGCCGTCGCTGCCGGTCGAGGAAAACCTGCTCGCCGACAAGCCGGAACACCGCATCGCGCGCGGCGGCGCCGACACGCTGCCGGCCGACAAGCGCTGGGGATTCAAGGTCAAGGTGCCGGAGCTGCTGTACCACAAGGGCGAGCTGACCAACCTGTCCATCCGCCGCGGCACGCTGACCGAGGAAGAGCGCTACAAGATCAATGCCCACATCACCGAAACCATCAAGATGCTGCACGCGCTGCCCTTCCCCGCCCACCTCGCCCACGTGCCGGAGATCGCCGGCGGCCACCACGAGCGCATCGACGGCAAGGGCTATCCGCGCGGCCTGAAGGGCGAGGACATGAGCGTGCTGGCGCGGGTGATGGCCATCGCCGACGTGTTCGAGGCGCTGACCGCCGCCGACCGCCCGTACAAGCCGGCCAAGCCGCTGTCGGAGGCGCTGCAGATCATGCGCAAGATGGCGGAGGACGGCCACCTCGACCCCGAGCTGTACCGGCTGTTCCTCGACAGCGGCATCTGGCGCCACTACGCCGGGCGCTATCTGGCCGCCGCCCAGGCCGACGTCGCCGACAGCCACGCCTACCGGCCGCGGCAAAGCCTGCATCAGCACTGAGCCGGCGTCACCAAAACGTCACCCGCAACGGTTAGGGTGCTACTGCGGCAACGCAGCAGGCGCCATGACGGCCAAGTTAACACGTCATCTCCCGGTAATGTCGCCGCCCTACACTGTCGGCATCTTGAAGGGATGATTGAAAATGACGCTGGTAAAACGCCTGTGGCTAACCGTAGCCTTTACCCTTGGCTGTCTGATCGTGGTGATGCTGCTCAGCAGCCAGCAGCTGTTTTCGCTGCGCCACCAGTTCGCCGACTATCGCGAGCGGCAGCAGCTGTCCACCCACCTGCAGACGCTGAAGGCGGAAGTGCTGTCGCTCTCGCGTGCCGACCCGCTGCTGGAAGACACCGCGCCGCGGCTGGCGCGGGTGCAGCAGAACGTCGCCAAGCTGATTCCGGCGATCAGCCAGGCACTGCCGCCGGCCAGCCGCCAGGCCTTCGCCGGCAAGGCGCAGGGCTACTGGCAGGAATTTGCCAAGAACCTGCGCTCGGCGCTGACCATCGCCGAAACCGCGCCAGAAGACGCGCTGTCGATCCCGGAGCGCGCCTACAGCCTCAGCATCGTGCCGCTGGTCAACCTGATCGACAGCACGCTGGATAACGAGCAGCGCCAGCTGGCCAGCGCCGAAAGCGCGATGGCGCAGGCGATGCTGCAACTGGTGCTGCTGGTACTGGGCCCGCTCGGCGTCGCCAGTGTGGCGGTGGTGCTGTCGCAGGTGCTGCTGGCACAACGGCTGAAGAAGCAGATCGCCGCGATGCAGCACGCCGCCGACCTGCTCGGCGAAGGCCAGCTCAGCACCCGGCTGCCGGTCAGCGGCCGCGACGAGCTGTCGCAGGCCGCCGGCCACATCAACCGCTTCCTCGACAAGCTCAGCGAGCTGCTCGGCACCGTGCGCAGCAATGCCGCCGGCAGCGAGCGCGAGGCACAGGACATTCTCGACCTCACCCACCACGTGATCGGCACCACCCGCCAGCAGGCGGAAACCGCCGAGCACAGCAACCACGCCGCCAACGCGGTGGCCAGCTCGGCCGAGGAAATCGTCAGCCACATCCGCCGCGCGCTGCAGGACGCCGACACCGCCACCGAGCGTACCGCCCACGCCCGCGAGCTGGCCGGCGACACCGCCGGCACGCTGCAGGCGCTGGCCGGACGCATCCAGGGTGCGGTGGGCGAGACCGAGCAGCTGAAGCACGCCATCGCCGACATCGCGCAGATCAGCAACATGATCCGCGACGTGGCAGAGCAGACCAACCTGCTGGCGCTGAACGCGGCGATTGAGGCCGCCCGTGCCGGCGAGCACGGCCGCGGCTTTGCCGTGGTCGCCGACGAGGTGCGCAAGCTGTCGGAGCGCACCTCCAGCGCCACCGCCGGCATCTTCGACACCCTGCTGCGCATTGAGGGCGCCACCAAGGCGCTGGCCGCCACCATGGACGCCGCGCATCAGGCCAGCCACGGCAGCGTGGTGGCGCAGACCACGCTGGGCGAGGCGCTGCTGAGCATGGACAGCGCGCTGGTCACGATCAACCAGGTGCTGCGCGAGGTGGCGGAAGCCAGCCACCAGCAGAGCCAGGCCGGCAGCCACATCCGCAGCCGCGGCAGCGAGGTGTCGGCGCTGGCCAGCGACATCTTCGGCAAGATGGAATCGCTGGCGCCGGCGATGGGGCGCTGGCGCGAGGTGTCGGAGCAGATGAACCGCGACCTGGCCTGGTTCCGCATCGACAGCCAGACCGGCGCTGCGGTACCGTTCTCGGCCAACAAGCCGCGCTTCGAATCCCGCAACAGCGACGCGGCCTGAACCGGCATAGCCAGCAAACACAAACGGCGCTCATCTGCATGAGCGCCGTTTTGCATCGCGGGCCGGCCTTGCGGCCAACCCTGGCGGGTGACTTACAGCACTGCCAGTGCCGCGTCGTAGTCCGGCTCGCTGCCGATCTCGGCCACCAGCTCGCTGTGCAGCACGGTGTCGTTCTCGTCCAGTACCACCACCGCGCGCGCGGTGAGGCCGGCCAGCGGGCCGGAGGCCAGCTTCACGCCGTAGGCTTCGGCAAATTCAGCGTGGCGGAAGGTGGACAGGTTGCTCACGCCATCGATGCCTTCGGCGCCGCAGAAGCGCTTCTGCGCGAACGGCAGGTCGGCGGAGATGCACAGCACCGCCACGCCGTCACGGCCGGCGGCCTTCTCGTTGAACTTGCGCACCGAGGTGGCGCAGGTCGGGGTGTCGATGGACGGGAAGATGTTGAGGATCTTCTTCTTGCCGGCGAAGGCGGCCAGGCCGACATCGGCCAGATCGCCATTGGTCAGGCTGAACGCCGGAGCCTTGTCGCCTTTGACCGGCAGGGCGCCGGCCACGTCTACAGCATTGCCACGCAGGGTAACGGTTGCCATCGGGTACTTCCTTTTCAAAAGAAGGGTGGGTGATCAGCTGAGTGTGGGGCATGTGTCGCAGAATTCAACCCTGTTGGCAACAAGGTTGGCCGCAACGGCCAGCGCCGTCAGCACGGCAAACAGGCCCTACTCGTGTTCCGGCAGCGACAGCCCCAGTTCGTCCAGCACCTCGCGCGCGGCGCGGAACGCTTCCACCGCCGCCGGCGCCCCGGCGTACACCGCACAGTGCAGCAGGGTTTCGCGGATTTCCACCAGGCTGGCGCCGTTGTTGATGGCGCCGCGGATATGGCCTTTCAGCTCCTGGCTGCGCCCCAGCGCCGCCAGCATCGCGCAGGTCAGCAGGCTGCGCGTTTTCAGCTCCAGTCCGTCGCGCTGCCAGGTGCTGCCCCAGGCGTGCTCGTTGAGCCAGTCCTGCAGCGGGCGGTTGAAGCCGTCGAGATCGCGCATCGCGCGGCTGGCGAAGGCCTCGCCCATCACCTGCGTGCGCCGTGCCAGCCCCTGCTGTTTGTCCTGTTCGCTCATGGCGCTCTCCTTGGCTTGCGGAATTCAGGTGTGACTGCGTGTCGCCAGCGTGACGCCGGCCAGGATCAGCGTGATGCCGGCCAGGTGGTACAGCTGCAGCGCTTCGCCGAGGAACAGCATCGACAGCAAGGCGCCAAAGCCGGGCATCAGGTGGATGAACATGCCGGCCCGCGCCGCGCCGACGCGCGCCACACCCAGATTATAGAAATAGTAGGCCGCCACCGACGGCAGGGTGCCGACGTAGGCGAAGGTGGCCAGCGTGGCGGCGTTCAGCGGCGTGTGGCGGCCGCCGGCCAGCTCCCAGGCGAACAGCGGCGCGATGCCGGCAAGGCCGATCGCCACCTGCAGCGTCAAGAGGCCGATGCGATCCAGCGCCGGCGGCATGCCGCGCAGCAGCAGCGTGTACAGCGCCCACGCCACCATCGCCAGGAACACCACCGCGTCGCCGCGGTTGATGTCGAGTGCGGCCAAGCGGTGCCAGTCGCCGTGCGCCACTACCAGCAGCACGCCGGCAAAGGAGATCGCCACCGCCAGCGCCTGGCGGCGGGCGATGGCCACGCCGAAGAACAGCGCACCGAACAGCACGATCAGGATGGGGATGAAGGAATTGAGCAGCACCGCATTGGTGGCCGCGGTGTACTGCAGCCCCCAGTAGGCCAGCGAATTGAAGCCGGTGACGCCAAGCAACGCCAGTGCCAGCAGCCGGCGCCAGTACGGCAGCCACAGCGCGCGCTGGCGCCACGCCGGCGCGGCGCCGAACGGCAGCAGCAGACACAGCGCGATGCTCCAGCGGGCAAAGGATAAGGTCATGGGCGCCACGCTGGCGTGCATCGCGCGCGCCAGCACGAAGTTGCCGGACCAGAACAGCGCGGTCAGCGTCAGCAGCAGATAGGCCAGCCGCGGCGAGGGGAATGGTTTCGTCATAGCCTGCTACCTTGCCACGTTGGCCGCAAGCCTGACAAGCCGCGCCACGGCAACAGACTGTTCATGAAAAAAAGCCGGGGCGTTGCCCCGGCCAGTCCCCTTCCCCAGGAGTACTTCTGCAATCGTCAGGCGCGCTGCACCTGCAGCTGGCGCACGGCAAAGCGTTGCGGTGTCAGCGAACCCAGCAGCATGCCCAGCACGCTCATCAGCAGGCCGGCCAGTTGCGGTGGCCAGAATGCGGCGTCGCTATAGCTCAGTTCCAGCGGAATCCAGCTGCCGACACCGAGCAGGATCGCCAGCAGCGCGCCCTGCGTGGTGGCCCGTTTCCAGAACAGGCCGGCGGCCAGCGGCACCACCGCCGACACCAGCGTCACCTTGTAGGCATTGCCCACCATCTCGTAGATGGAGGCATCGGAATACAGCGCGAACAGCGTGGTGCCGAACGCGCACACCAGGATGGCGGCACGGGTGGCCAGCAGGAACTCGCGGTCACTCATCTTCGGGCGGAACTGCTTGAAGATGTTCTCGACGAAGATCACCGATGGCGCCAGCAGGGTGCCGGACGCGGTGGACATGATCGCCGACAGCAGCGCGCCGAAGAACATCACCTGCGCGAACAGCGGCGTTTCCTCCAGGATCATGCGCGGCAGAATCATCTGCGCGTCCTCGGCCAGCCAGTGCTGCACCAGCTCCGGCTTGATCATCGACGCGGCGTAAATCAGGAAGATCGGCAGCATGCAGAACACCAGGTAGAACACGCCGCCGACCAGAGTGGCGCGCACCGCGATCTTCTCGCTCTTGGCCGACATCACGCGCTGGAACACGTCCTGCTGCGGGATGGAGCCCAGCATCATGGTCACCGCCGCGCCGATGAAGGCGACGATGTCGCGCGGCTCGGTGCTGGTGATGAAGGTGAACTTGCCGTCGCTGGCGGCCTTGGCGATCACCTTGTCGGCGCCGCCAGCCATGCCGCTGAACAGCCACACCAGATAGATCAGGCCGCCGGCGATGATGGTCATCTGGAAGAAGTCGGTCAGCGCCACCGACCACATGCCGCCGAACAGGGTGTACACCAGCACGATGGCGGAGCCGATCAGCATGCCCTGCGTGGTGCTGATGCTGCCGTCGGACAGCACGTTGAACACCACCCCCAGCGCGGTCAGCTGCGCCGCGATCCAGCCCAGATAGGACAGCATGATGGCGATACTGGTGATCACCTCCACCGTCGAGCCGTAGCGCTGGCGGAAGAAATCGCCCATGGTCAGCAGGTTGAGGCGGTACAGCGGGCGGGCGAAGAAGATGCCGACCAGCATCAGGCAGCCGAAGGAGCCGAACGGATCCTCGACGATGCCGGCAAAGCCTTCCTCGATGAAGGTGGACGGAATGCCCAGCACCGCCTCGGAACCGAACCAGGTGGCAAACACCATCGCCGCCACGATGTGGAACGGCATGCTGCGGCCGCCGGCGGCGAAATCCTTCGCGTTGTGCACGCGGGTTGAGGCATAGAGGCCGATACCGACAGTAACGGCCAGATACAGAACGACGAACCAGACGAGCATTACTTCCGTCTCCTTAATCCTTGGTAGTGTTGTCAGAATGATGATCCCGCCCTGCGCAGCGCGTGCGGCACCGGCCCGGACCTCACCTTTGTTGTGCGGGCATTATAGCCAGCGCACCCCATAAATGAGCAATTTTTTAAACACTTCGCCACAACAAAAAACAAAACCCCGACACCATCGCGGTATCGGGGTTTTGTGTCTCGCCGGCGGTGCCCGCCAGAAAAATCCAGTTATTTCATCGAGTTATAGCTAGATAGTGGCACGCAAAAGCAGGCATGGCGCCAGCACCATGCACGGCACTGGCTGTGGCCTATTGTGCCTCAATCATGCGTTTTACTGTCGTCAATTATGTTAAACAATGACAAGGTCAAATTGCGAGCTTGCTTAATGTCGCCTGCGTCGCCGTCACGCTGAAACGCTGCGTCTGGCCATCGAGCAGCACCTCGCCGCAGGCCAGCTGCGGATCGTGGGTGAAAAACAGGCGGCCGCCGGCTGCGGCCAAGCTTTGCAGCAGCGCGCGCTTCTCGTCGATCAGCAGCTCCGGGAAGCGGTCGTAGCCCATGGTGATCGGCACGTGCACCCACGCCGCGCCGGGAATCAGGTCGGCGGCAAACAGCAGCGGCCCGCCCGGCAGCGGGATTTCCGCCAGCAGCATGCCGGGGGTGTGGCCGTTGGAGATGTGGAAGCGCCAGTCCGGCGGCAGGCAGGCCGGCGTCGCGTCATCGACCAGCACCAGCCGGCCGCTGGCCTCCAAGAGCGCGATCAGCTCCGGCACGAACGAGGCCTTGTCGCGCGGATGCGGATTCAGCGCCCGCTGCCACGCCTCGCGCCCGACCACGAACTGCGCGTTGGGGAACAGCAGCCGCGCCGGGCCGCCGTCCCACGCCGCCAGCAGGCCGCCGGCGTGGTCGAAGTGCAGGTGCGACAGCACCACCACGTCGATGTCGGCATCGCTCAGCCCCTGCGCCGCCAGCGCGTCCAGCAGCACGTGCTCCGCCTCCACCACGCCGTAGCGCTCGCGCAACTTCGGTGCGAAAAAGGCGCCGATGCCGGTTTCCAGCAGGATGCGGCGGCCGTCGCCCTCCTCCACCAGCAGGCAGCGGCAGGCCAGCGCCACGCGGTTGGCCGCATCCGGCGCCAGCCAGCCGGCCCACACCGCGCGCGGCGCGTTGCCGAACATCGCGCCGCCGTCGAGTTGTTGTGAATTGCCGAGCAGGGAAGTCAGTGTACGCATCGCGGCAGGCTCCTGAAGTGTAGGGTCGGTGGCAAAAGCGCATTATCGAGCAAGTGCTTGGTTTTGTCATGCCGCCGGCCATTCGCCGGCGACGCAAGCGATGGCATAGAATCGCCTGTCTACTTTCCGCCACTCCATCGCCACCATGCGCAAAATCGTGATCGCCCCGGATTCATTCAAGGAAAGCCTGTCGGCGCGCGAAGTCGCCACTATCATCGCCCGCGGCCTGGCGCCACTGCTGCCGCACACCGAGCTGCTGCGACTGCCAGTCGCCGACGGCGGCGAAGGCACGCTGGACGCGCTGCTCGACGCCACCGGCGGCCAGCGCATCCGCCAGCGCGTCACCGGCCCGCAGCACACGCCGCTGTTCGCCAAGTGGGGCCTGCTCGGCGACGGCCGCGGCGCCGTCATCGAGATGGCCAGTGCCAGCGGCCTGGAGCACGTGCCGCGCCATCAGCGCAATCCGCTGCACAGCAGCAGCTACGGCACCGGCGAACTGATCCGCAGCGCGCTGGACCACGGCGCGCGCCACATCATCCTGGCGCTGGGCGGCTCCGCCACCAACGACGGCGGCGCCGGCATGCTCGCAGCGCTCGGCGTGCGCTGGCTGGATGACTGCGGCCAACCTTTAGCGCCCGGCGGTGGCGCGCTGGCACAGCTGGCCCACATCGACAGCAGCGCGCTGGACCCGCGGCTGGCCGAGTGCCGCTTCGACATCGCCTGCGACGTCGACAATCCGCTGTGCGGCCCGCACGGCGCCTCCGCCATCTTCGGCCCGCAAAAAGGCGCCGATGCCGCGATGGTGGTGCAGCTGGAGCAGGCACTGGCGCACTACGGCCGGCTGCTGGAACGACACACTGGCCAGGTCATCGCCACGGTGCCCGGCGCCGGTGCCGCCGGCGGCATGGGCGCGGCGGCGCTGGCGTTCTTCCCCTGCCAGCTGCGCCGCGGCATCGACATCGTGCTCGACTGCGTCGGGCTGGACGCGGCGCTGGCCGGCGCCGACCTGGTCATCACCGGCGAAGGCCGCCTCGACGGCCAGACCGTGTTCGGCAAGACCCCGATCGGCGTCGCGCGCCGCGCCAAGCAGCACGGCCTGCCGGTGATCGCCATCGGTGGCAGCCTCGGCGACGGTGTCGAGGCGGTACACCAGCACGGCATCGACGCGGTGTTCGCCTGCGTGCAGCAGATCACCACCCTCGACGACGCGCTGGAACACGCCGCGGCCAACCTGGAACGCTGCGCGCGCAATATCGGCGCACTGCTGGCGCTGCAGGCTGCACCGCGCCGCTAGCCGCGCCAACCCGGCGGCTGCCGGCAAGGTCCGACCCGGGCAGCGGCCACGACCGGTCTGCCCCGCCGCCAGCGCCCGCCACGCCTGCCGGGCACACAAAAAAACAGCCCGCCAATGGCGGGCTGTTTTGCGTGCTGCAGGCCGGTCAACGCTTACTTGATCAGCTTTTCCACCTTGTCGGCACGGTCGCCCGGTGCCGGGTGGCTGGCCAGCACGCTGCCTTCGTTGCCGAACAGCGCGGCCAGCTTGCGCAGTGCCGCCGGCGCGCCCTGTAGGTTGTAGTTGTGGCGCTTCAGGAACTCCACCGCGTAGGCATCGGCGTCGCTTTCCTGCGATTGCGAGAACTGCGCGTGCACGATCTGCTCGGCGAAGTCGCCCAGTTCCGATTCCGACAGCGAGGCGGCCACAGCATTACCGCTACCAGCCGCCGCCTTGCGTGCCGCGGACGCGGCGTAGGCGACCTGGATCGCCTTCTTGGTGTGGCCCAGCTTCACGTGGCCGATTTCATGGCCGATCACGTAGCGCACTTCGTCATCGGTCATCTTGTCCAGCAGGCCGCTGTACACGCGCACGGTACCGTCGGCCATCGCGAAGGCGTTCACTTCCTTGCTCTGGTACACCTTGAAGTTCAGCTGCAGGCCGTCCTCATTGCCCAGCCCTTTCACGATCTTGTTCAGGCGCGTGCCGTAGGCGCTGCCGGCGGCGGCGACCTTGTTCTGCTTGTCCATCGACTTGCTGGCCTCGGCAGCCATCGCCTTCACCTCGCCATCGCTGAGGGTGGCGGACTTCACCAGGTCGGAACCGGCGCTGAGCACGGAATTGAGGTTGAACGCCTGCGCCGGAGCGGCCAGACACGCCGCGAGGGCGGCAACGAGAGCGAGCTGTTTCATGTGCGGAATCATCGTGGGTAGCAAAGCGCGGCATTCTATTGGAATAAACCGGTCATGTCCATGGCATGGTTCGACCAGGGTCACCAGCGACCAGCAGCACCGGCCACAGCGTGAAACAGGGTTGGCCGCAAACCATCCTGGCTTGCGGCCAACCCTTGCCCTCTCCTGCACAGCGGCGCATGCCGCTGCCGGTACTTACTGTGGCACGCCGTCCTGGCCGTAGCGCGGCGAGCGCGGGCCATACAGCACACCGTTGGGATGCGCACTCAACAGGCGCTGGCTGGCGATGCCGGCGTAAACGTGGCCCTTCTCGGTCAGCGAGTTGGCGATCTGGTTGATCACCGCCGACACCAGCATGCCGACCAGGCCGCCACTGTTGTTTTGCTGCTCGGCACTGGACGCGCTGGCGCGGCCATCCCACAGCAACTGCCCCGTTTTCAGATCCACCAGCTTGGCCTCGGCCACCACCGTGACGTCACTGCTGAGCACGGTATAGGTCACGCCGTAACGCTTGACGTCGACATACAGCGCGGCATCGGCGCCGAAGATCTCGTGCAGCTTGGCCGGCGGCACCGCCTGCATGTCGCCGGGAGCCGTCAGGCCATTCTGGCGGAAGGTTTCATCCACCACCGCCACCGGAAACACGTAGTAACCGGATTCGGCCAGCGGCGCACTCATCTGCGCCAGCATGCTGTAGGTGGCCTTCACGTCCGGCGAGCTGTTGAGCGGCGGCAGGATCAGCACCGACTTGGGGCGACTTTGCTTGTAGGCGGTGTAGTCATAAGGCTTCTGGGTAGCGCAGCCGCTGGCCAGTAGTACCACGCCCACCGCGGCAAGCAGGCCTTTCATCCATGAAAAACGCATTGCGGTCCCTTACTTTTTGAATTTGCGCAGCAGGAAGTCCATAAAGGACGACGATTCCGGGAACAGCGCTTTTTCGGTCTCGAACTGCTGTTTCACCTGGTCCTCCTTCCCCGCCTTGCTATACAGCAGGCCAAGATGGGCGTGGTAGCCAGGCGGCAACGCCTCCCCCTTGGCTCGTGCCTGCTGGATATTCTCTTCCAGCGCGGCAATCTGCGCCTGCTCGCCGGCGCCATCGCCCTTGAAGTATTCGTAAACCTGCGGCTGGTAAGGCCCCCAGTGGTACAGCGGCTTGGGCTGGTTGGCACATCCGCTCATGACCGCCGCCAGCAGCAAGCCGGCGCCGATGCTCATGCCTCGCGATAACATCATCATTGTGTTTACCTGACAGGGTTAGGGCGCCGGTTGCCATGCACCGGAGTGAATGCCGGCGACCAGATTGTTCACCGCTTCCCGCACCGCCAGATCCAGCACCTTGCCGTTCAGGGTGGAGTCGTAGCTGGCGGTACCGCCAAAACCGATGATCTCGCGATTGGACAGGCTGTACTCACCTGCCCCCTGTGCCGAGTACACCACTTCGGAAGTCTGCACCTTGACGATGTTCAGGTTGACCTTGGCGTAGGCGATCTGCTGCTTGCCGCGCCCGAGGATGCCGAACAGCTGATGGTCGCCCACCTCCTTGCGCCCGAACTCGGTGACATCGCCGGTGACCACGAAATCGGCACCCTTGATGGCCTGCGCCTGTTTCTTGAAGCCCGCTTCCTGGCCGATCTCGGTCATATTGTCGCGATCCAGCACATTGAAACGGCCGGTCTGCTGCAAATGGGTAATCAGGATGGTCTTGGCCTGGCCGCCCAGACGGTCAACACCGTCGGAGAAAATGCCACGCATATAGCTGGAGCGGTTATCGAACTTGCCGACCGAAATCAGGCTGCGCTGTCCCTGGTAAGTCGTGCCGGCGGTGGCGACCTTGGCCACCTCCAGACTGCGCGAACTCTCGGTGGCACAACCCGTTGTCGCCGCCAGCAGCGCCAGCAGGGAAAGGGAAAGTAACGGTTTCTTCATCGGATGCTCCGGCCTCAACATGATCACCTCGTCACCGCCGGCTTCGGCGCCATGGCGACCCCACCATGCAATGACGAGTATTTAATAAAATTTATAAATATAGCCATATATCATCACACGATCCAATGGCCCTCTCCAAGCAAAAAATGACGATCGGGCAGCTTGTCCGGTCTGCCCCCCAGTCATTCTCGGCCACCTTGGCCGCAAAAAACCCCGGTCACCAGTACCGGGGTGGTCAGCATCAGGTTTACGCCTCCAGCCTTCTGCGCGTCTGCAGGATCGCCGGCGCCCACTGCTCGCCGGGGCGTTTCTTGCGCGTGGCCAGCGTCAGGCCGGATGGCGCGAAGATGTTGATGTTGTGGGTATTGGGCGTGGTGATCAGGTACTGCGCCTCGGTGGCCTTGAGGAAGCCGGCGACGCGGTCGATGTTGAAGATGTCCAGGTGCGCGAACGGCTCGTCGATGAACACGAAGCCGGACGGGTTGGCCTCGTCCATCATCAGCCCGATCAGCAGGATCAGCGATTTCATCACCTGCTGGCCGCCGGAGGCCTCACCGTCGTTCATGCCCATCATGCCCTTCTGGTCGAAGTTGAACTTCAGCGTCAGGCCAGCCTGTGCCAGCGCGGTGTCGTCATTGGACAGCAGCGGCAGCTCGACCTCGACGCCGATGCCGGCCAGCTCGCCCAGGCGCTTGATGTTGCTGCCGTAGGCGCGCACCGTGGCGCGCAGCTTGCCCAGATAGGCCTCGCGCGCGTCGGTGGTGAGGCCGGCGGCGCGTTCCACCTCCGCCTGGCGGCGCTGGCATTCGCGCGCCAGCGCACTCAGGTCTTCCTGCAGCTTGTCCTTCAGCTGCAACACCGCGTCGTCGCACTCCCAGTCGCCGGCGGCGAGTTTTTCTTCCAGATAGTGGATTTCGTGGCGCACGTCGGCGGCGGTTTCGAATTCCTCGGTCAGCTGCGCGACGTAGGCAGCATCCTGCGCCGCGGCCGGCAGGCGGCTCTGGCTGTCGCGCAATTCGGCCAGCAGGCGGCGCAGGGTGCGGCGTGCCTGCTCCGCTTCCAGCCGGCGCGCCGCCTGCCGGTTCAGGCTGTCCTGCTCGCGCTGGCAGACGCGGTCGTGCGCCAGCCGCGCGTCGCTGTGCCGGCTTTCGGCGTCGCGGCAGGCGGTGTCGGCGTCGGCCAGCGCGGCGCCGTGTTCGGCGACGCTGGCCTGCAGCGTGGCCAGCTGCGCCTCCAGCGCGGCGAATTCGTCGGCGCGGCTGGCCAGCTGGGCGATGGAATCCATGCCCGACAGGTAGTCGGCCAGCGCGGCGATGTCGCGGCTGGCGGCCACCAGCTGCTCTTCGCCGGCGATGATGCGCTGGTTCAGCGCCGTCAGCGTGGCGCGCAGGTCCAGCAGCCGCGACTGGCGCGCCGCCTCGCCAAAGGCGAAGTCGCGTTGCGGCACGCCGATGTGGCGCGCGCCGCGGCGTTCGCGGAAATAGCCTTCCGGCGTGATCCAGTCTCCGTCTTCCTTCGCGCCTGCCGCCACGTCGGCGACGCGGCTGACGCGGTTCATCTGCTGGTACAGCCACTCCGGCGCCGGCTCGGCAAAGCGCACCACTTCCAGCAGGCTGCCGCTGCGTGCACGCGGCGCGCTGGCGGTATCCGGCACCACGAAGTGGCGGTAGCGCAGCTTGTCGCCGAGCTGCCAGGCGGCGCGGCGGTCGGTGGCATCGGCCAGCAGCACCACGTGGCGGTAGGGTTTGAGCAGCGCCTCGACCGCGCCCTGCCACGCGGCATCGGTCACCTCGACAATGTCGCACAGCATGCTGTGCGCAATGCCGGCTTCGTCCAGCGCGGCGCGGAAGTGGCGCACGTCGTCCGGCGCACGCGGCTTGCCGCTTTCCAGCGCCGCCAGTTCGGCGCCGTGCTCGTCGCGCTCGCGCTTGGCGGCGCGCAGGCTATCGCGCAGGGTGTCGGCGTCGTGGCGCAGTGCGGCCAACCTTTGCGTCAGCGTGGCGGCGTCGTCACCGTATTGCTGGCCGGCCAGCGCCTGCAGCCGGTCGCGTTCCTTGAGCTGGCTTTGCACGTCGCGCAGCGCGTCGCGGGCGTGCATGAAGGCCTGCTGCGCGTGGTGGCGCTCGCTGTCGGCCTGGGCGCGGGCGGCCTGCGCCTCGCTCTCGGCGCGGCGCAGCGTGGCCATCAGCTGCAAGGTGGCGCGGTGGTCGGCGCTGACGTTCAGGTAATCGTGCTGCACGCGGCGGTAATCGCCCCATTGCCGGGTGATGGCGCTGCGGCCGTCGATCAGGCCCAGCACCGGCAGCGCCTCGTCGCGCAGGCGGGTGACGCGCTTGTGCAGGCCGGTCCATTCCAGATAGCGGTTGGCGCGCGTCTTCATCGCCTCGACGCGCACTTCCAGTGCTTCCTGCTGCTGCGACAGCGCGTTCAGCTCGGCCTCGGCGGCGCGCTGCTCGTCACGCGCGTGCTGGTAGTTGTCGAGCACGTCCTTGTCGCCGAACACCTGGAACACCAGGTCCAGCAGCTGCTTGGGCGTGTATTCGGTGAGCTTGTCGGTGTCGCCTTGCTCCAGCGCCAGCACTTCGCCAACGGCGGCGGTGAGGCCGGCCGCTTCCAGGCGGCGACGGTATTCCTGCACCCCCAGCCACGCCAGTGCCGGATCGGCCACCGCGCTGTCCAGCGCCACGTCGCCCTCGGCGATGGCGTAGTGGCGCACCCAGTCGCCGCCCTGTTTCTTGATGCGACACAGCAGGGTGACCTCCTCGCTCAACAGCGGGAAGAACGGCGTCGGGTACAGCCCGCCGTTCAGGCGGCGCGGATTGGCGACCACGCCCTTGAGAAAGGCGAACGGCTCGCGGTTGTTGCGCACGTAGCGCTTGTAGTCGCGCTTGCCGGAGCACTTGATCGCCAGCAGCGTGCGCAGCGCGTCCAGCAGCGTGGTCTTGCCGGAGCCATTGGGGCCGATGATGGTGACGATCTGCGCGTCCAGCGGCACGATCAGCCGCTGCCAGAAATCCCAGTGCACCATTTCTACCGATTTCATCTGGAACATCAGGCGTTCTCCACTTGGCTGTTGTCGGTTGCGGCGGCCGGCGTTGTCGTTTCGCTGGCCTGCTGCAGCAAGGCCTGGCGGCGGCCGAGCACGTCGGCCAGCGCGCCTTCGATGATGCGCGGTGCCAGTTGGCTGTAATCGATCATCAGGTCCAGCATCGGCCCTTCTTCCAGCCACTTGTTGCGGCGGTTGAGGAAGCCGAGGTTGACCAGGCGGCCAAGGTTGGCCGCAAAGCGGGTGCGGCCGCCCAGCTGCTTGCCGAAGTCGGCGTACAGCGCGTCCTCGGAGATGCCGACCGATACCGTGTCGCCGGTTTCCAGCGGCTTTTGCGCGCCGAACATGTCGTGCTGGCCCTCGCGGCCGGCCTCGACGCGGCTGATCTGGCGTTCGCGCTTGGGCAGGATGATCAGCGCCCACACGATCACCAGCAGCGCCACGCCATCGCGCGGCAGCCCCAGGTTGTTGTTCAGCCACGCTTCGCCGCTGCCGAACACCGGCTCGGTCATCGCCGGTAGCAGCGCCACCGCGATGTGCTCGGCGTAGGGGTTTTCCACCAGGCGCAGGCCGACCGCGGCCAACCTTTGGTCCAGCTCGGCGCGGAAGGCGTCGTCGAGCAGCGCGCGGCGTGCCAGCGCATCGCTGCGCGGAATCACGCGGTGCGCCAACAGGCGCGACACCAGTACGGTGAGGGATTGTTCCATCATGATGTTGAGTCTCGGGATGTCGGGATCACGGTCAGCTGCGCGTCGGACAGGCTGGCCACCTCGGGGTGGTCCAGCGCCAGCACGGCAGCGCCACCGGAAAGCGCCAGCGGCAGCTTGGCCAGCGCGGCAATCACGCCACGGTCGCTGCGGCTCTCCGGGTCGCCCAAGAGCGACAGCAGCGACAGGCGGTAGGCGGTTTCGTTGTAGCTGTCGGCCAGCACCGCGTCGGCAATCGGCACGCCACCCGCCGGCACCAGCTGCAGCTCCAGCACCGCCAGCGTGTCGTAAAGCGCCTCGGCTTCCAGCAGGCGTTCGGCCTCGACCGCGTCGGCGGTTTCGGCGCTGGCCGCCGCCGGCAGCGCATGATCGTGTTCGCGCGCGCGTTCGCGGCCGAGCAGTTCGTACTCGGCGACATCGGCCAGCTCCGGCGTGGTCAGGAACGCCGGCTCGACGTTGGCCGCGATCACGCCATCGGCCAGCCCCGCCAGCCGGGCCAGGCCCTGATGGCGCAGCCAGTCGGCGATGTCGGTGGAGGTCAGCCCGGAGCTGCCCAGATGCACGCGCTGTGCCGCCAGCTGCGCCAGCCGGCGCTCGAAGGTGCCGGCCAGCGCCAGCATGCGGCTCTGCGCCAGCGCGATCGCCTGCGCCTGGCTCAGCGTGGTCAGGCTCAGCCGCTCGTCGCAGGTCAGGCCGCGCACCACGTCGGTGGATTTCGCCACCCAGCGCCACACCGACTCCAGCCGGTGCTGCGCGGCGCGGATGCGGAATTCGGACTGCGACTCCAGCGCATCGGCAAACTCGGCGTGCAGCTCGTTCAGGCGCGCCAGCAGATGCTGCAGCGCCTCGTCCGACACCTGCCCCACCGCCTGCCCCGCCGCGACCTGGCTGGCGAGATAGCCCAGCTCGACATCGTCACCGGCAAAGTCGATCAGCGTCGCCAGCGCCGACAGCGCCACGCGCGCCGCCTCGGACAAGGCGTAATGGCCGCCGTCGCTGTCGTAGACCAGCAACTCGCCCTCGCGCAGGCGGCCGAGAATGGTGTTCAGCTTGGTGTCGTTGAGATAGGCGAAGCGCTGCGCGATGTCCTGCGGCGTCCAGTACGGCGCCTCGGCGCGGCTACCCAGCTCGCGCAGCACCAGGAGCCGCATCAGCACCTCCTCGTCACCGCCGCGAAACAGCGTGACGAAAACCGCCAGATACGGCCACGCCGCCGACAACCGGTTCAGCGCCGGCAGCGCGTCCGGGCTGAGCCCGGGGCGGAAAAAATCGGAAAGGGAATCCAAGGCAAGCATCCAGCGGCGTTAAACAGCCGTGGATTGTCGGAGCGGACAGGCCGTGTCGTCAATGGCGGCGGGGATGCGCGCAGCGGGTAGGCCGCTCCATTTGGCGCGGCATAAGCCGACACGGCTTGCGGCCAACGTTGTGGCGGTAATCGGTTTTGATTTTGAGCCACGGAAGCACACGGGAAACACAAACGAAGGCAAGAGCGGCTTTGGTCACGGGGTCAACTCGTAGGTCGGGTTAGCGCAGCGTAACCCGACACTCCTTGCGGCCAACGTTGCGGCGATAGTCGGTTTTTATTTTGAGCCACGGAAGCACACGGAAAAACACGGCCAGAGGCAAAGGCTATTTGGGCCACGAAAAGCACGAAAACAAAGCCGGAAACAGAACTGACCGAAAAACTTGTCGGGTTACGCTGCGCTAACCCGACCTACAACTACGACCTACCCGAGCCGCACGCCCCACAAAAACCAGAACCGTACCGACGCGCCCATCCCGTTGGCGCAAGCCGTGCAAGCTGTCGCCATCCCGGGAAAAAGCCGCCCTCTTTTGAGCGCAGCGGATGGGCGGCGCCGGGATGGCGGCGGTTTGCACGGGAATTCTTGCGCCGTCGGGTCGCCTTTTCTTTGGCTACTTTCTTTTGGCGAAGCAAAAGAAAGTAGCCCGCCGCCGCGCGGAAAGCGGCAGATAAAAAACATCCGCGCAGCGGATACCCCAAACCAAAACAAGGTTGGCCGCAAACCCGTTACGGCTTGCGGCCAACCTTGGTCACTCCATCGCGGTAAACGTTGGGCTTCGCTACGCTCAACCCAACCTACAGTACTCATGTCACTCGACCAAACCTAGCATGCTAGTTATATCCCTTGCTTTTAAGCGCCAATCTAGATTGTTTCGTTCCATTAAAAATATCTTTGCCTCGGGCACTAGCTCAACAATACGTTTTCTAATTTCAGTTACTGCTACCGTTTGTCCGTAGCCAATATAAACCTCTTTGATTGCAGCAACAGGAATTGGCTGGATACATGCTTGGCTCGTACTTATGTTTTTTACGATGCGCACCTCCTCTTCATATGACCAATCATGAGATTTGTACAAAAATATTCTTTGCATTTCCTCAAGAAGCCCTGATCGAAACTCGTTTATTCGGCCTAGAAACAGAAGATCGCTAAATTTTCCATAAGCGTGTGATGGTTTAGTTGTGGAGTAGATAACGCTGCCAAATTTGGCAGGAACAACATTCTTCTCTTCGTCATCAAACCCCGCTTCAGCTGTATCGATCCCAATGACGATGCCACAGTGCGCATCGCCTCTAAATGAAATACCCGTAGATGGCGGCCTTTTTCCGGTTGCATAATGTGCCCACATTAATAAATTCCCGGGGTTTCTGGTTAAGCAAAGAATGCCATAGCTCTGATTCAAACCAATGTGTTGGCAAAAATCATCAAATGCAAATTTGCTATCATCTTCCGCAACGCTTTCTCTAGCCTGCCTTGCCGTTGTTTCGAACGGGTCATTGAATTCACTTGGGCGGGTAAATTTAACGGTCTTATTTTTCAAAATATGATCAAAAGCCGTATCAAAATCGACGTACTTGTAAAGAATCATTCCTCACACTCTTTAACTTAAAAGACTATTGTGGCTGACCTCGTAGCCCGCACCATAGGTTGGGTTTGCCCACTCATCATACCAGCCACATCATGACAAAAGGGCAAGCCATCCGGCTTGCCCTTTCTCACTACAGCTTGCGGCCAACCTCGGCCGCAGCACCTGATTACTCAGCGCTATCCGCACCCGCATCCGCCGCCGGCGCGTCATCCGCCACCAGCGTCTGGATCGCGGCCACCGGTGCGGCACCGGCCGCGGCGGCGCGGGCCAGCTTGGCGGCGCGTTCGGCTTCTTCCGCTTCCAGGCGAGCCTTCTTCTCGGCCGCACGCAGCACGTCGAGGTATTCCTTGATCGCGAATACCAGCTCGCGGGTGCCTTCGCCGGTCAGGCCGGAGATCACGAAGTGGCGCGGCGCGGTCATGTCGAAGCCGAAGCGGTCGTCGGCTTGCGCCTTCGGCCAGCCGTAGGCTTCGAGGAAGGCGGACACGGTCAGCTCGCGCTCGTCTTCCGGCAGCATGTCGACCTTGTTCAGCACCAGCCAGCGCGGCTTGTTGTACAGCGCTTCGTCGTACTTGCGCAGCTCTTCGACGATGGCGCGTGCCTCGCGCACCGGATCGACGTCCGGATCGAACGGCGCGATGTCGACCAGATGCAGCAGGATGCCGGTACGTGCCAGATGCTTGAGGAAGCGGTGGCCGAGGCCGGCGCCTTCCGCCGCGCCTTCGATCAGGCCGGGGATGTCGGCGATGACGAAGCTGGAGGTGTCGTCCATGCGCACCACGCCCAGGTTCGGGTGCAGGGTGGTGAACGGATAGTCGGCCACTTTCGGCTTGGCGGCGGAGACCGCACGAATGAAGGTGGATTTGCCGGCGTTGGGCATGCCAAGCAGGCCGACGTCGGCCAGTACCTTCAGCTCCAGGCGCAGGTTGTAGATCTCGCCTTCTTCGCCGCGGGTGAACTGGCGCGGCGCGCGGTTGAGCGAGCTCTTGAAGTGGATGTTGCCGAGGCCGCCCTTGCCGCCCTTGGCCAGCACCAGTTCCTGACCGTGGAAGGTGAGGTCGGCCAGCAGGTTGCCGCTGTCGGTGTCGAAGATCTGGGTGCCGACCGGCATGCGCAGGTAGATGTCGTCGCCGCCCTTGCCGTAGCAGTCGGCGCCGCGGCCGTTCTCGCCGTTGACGGCGAGGTATTTCTTCACGAAGCGGTACTCGACCAGGGTGTTGATGTTTTCATCGGCCACCGCGATCACGTCGCCGCCACGGCCGCCGTCGCCGCCGTCCGGGCCGCCACGCGGTACAAATTTTTCACGGCGGAAGCTGCAGCAACCATTGCCGCCCTTGCCGGAGCGCACTTCAATGCGGGCTTCGTCGATAAATTTCATGAAACTCTCCTAAATGCTTGCGAGGAGTCAGGCGCAAACGGCCGCCGGCTGCCCAAGGTTGGCCGCAGCCTCTTGCGCCTCACACCTCGTGTGGCCAATACGATAATCGGACAAACAAAAAAGCCCTATCGTGCGATAGGGCTTTTTCCGGTGGCTACAGAATTACTCTGCGTCAACACCAGTGTACGGAACAACGCTAACGGTCTTGCGCTGGGCAGCGCCTTTAACCGCGAAGTTCACGTAGCCGTCAACCTTGGCGAACAGGGTGTGATCCTTGCCCATGCCAACGTTTTCACCAGCGTGGAAACGGGTGCCACGCTGACGGATGATGATGGAACCAGCCGGGATCAGCTCGCCGCCGTAGGCTTTGGTGCCCAGACGTTTGGCTTCGGAATCACGACCGTTGCGGGAACTACCGCCTGCTTTTTTGTGTGCCATGTCTATTTATCCCTTACTTGGAAATCGCGTCGATGCGGATTTCGGTGTAGTTCTGACGATGACCCTGATGCTTCTGGTAGTGCTTACGACGACGCATCTTGAAGATGCGGATCTTGTCGCCACGACCATGAGCAACCACGGTTGCCTGGACAGTTGCGCCAGCTACCAGAGGCGCGCCTACGGAAACTTGCTCACCGTCAGCAATCATCAGCACTTCTTCAAGTACGATCTGGCTGTCGACGTCTGCAGGTATCTGTTCTACTTTAAGTTTTTCGCCAACGGAAACTTTGTACTGTTTACCGCCAGTTTTTACGACCGCATACATTCGTATAGCTCCTAATATTCTTTCTTGCGCGCAGTGTGCGCGAAGAACGCGAAAATATACGCAAGTGCCTGATAGATGTCAATATTTTTGTCGACACTGCGTGGCAAACGTGTTTGCCATGGCAACACAGCGGCCTTGTCTGCTAATATCGCGCGGTTTTCCCGACCATTTGAACCGGTAGCAATGTCCTCCACTCCGCTGTTTCGCACGCTGACCGCCGACGATATGCAAGCTGTCGACCAGGTCATCCGCACGCGCCTGCATTCCGACGTCGTCCTGATCCGCCAGGTAGCGGAATACATCATTTCTGCCGGTGGCAAGCGTCTGCGCCCGGTGCTGACGCTGATGGCCGGCCGTGCCATGGGTTACGGCGAACCGTATCTGCACGAGCTGGCGGCGATGGTGGAATTCATCCACACCGCCACCCTGCTGCACGACGACGTGGTCGATGAATCCGACATGCGCCGCGGCCGCCAGACCGCCAACGCGATGTTCGGCAATGCCGCCAGCGTGCTGGTCGGTGACTTCCTCTACACCCGCGCCTTCCAGATGATGGTCGCCAGCAACAATATGCGCATCCTGGAAGTGATGGCCGGCGCCACCAACATCATCGCCGAGGGCGAGGTGCTGCAGCTGCTCAACATCGGCGACACCAGCCTCACCGAAGCGCAATACCTGCTGGTGATCCAGTACAAGACCGCCAAGCTGTTCGAGGCTGCCACCCGCGTCGGCGCCATCATGGCCGGCGCCAGCGCCGAGCAGGAACAGGCCCTGGCCGACTACGGCATGCACTTGGGCACCGCGTTCCAGATCATCGACGACGTGCTGGACTACAGCGGCGACGCCGGCACCATCGGCAAGAGCGTCGGCGACGACCTGGCCGAGGGCAAGGTCACCCTGCCACTGATCTACACCATGCGCCAGGGCAGCGAACAGGCCGCCACCACCGTGCGCGAGGCACTGGAAGCCGCCAGTCGCGAGCGTTTCAGCGAAGTGATGGCTGCGGTACAATCCTGCGGCGCGCTGGACTATGCGCGCGGCGAGGCGGAAAAAGCCGCCGAACGCGCCATCGCGGTGCTGGCCCCGCTGCCGGACAGCGACTACAAGACCGCGCTGGCCGAGCTGGCGCGACTGTCGGTACGCCGCGACGCCTGACCCCCGTTTCATTGGCTGTCTCCGTAGTTAAATGGATATAACAGCCCCCTCCTAAGGGGCAGTTACAGGTTCGATTCCTGTCGGGGATACCATCATCACCACCAACGCTACCGCCACCGGTAGCGTTTTGCTTATTACGGAAGCTTTCCCATGAACCTGCTGCAACGCCTTGGCCTGCTGATCATCCTCGGCATCATCCTGGCCACCGCCATCAACCACTTCACCCGCCCGCAGGCGCCAGGCGACGCCGGCCACAGCGCCAGCCAGCCGCAGTAAGCCGGCGATGCAGGCCCGCACCACCCTCGCCCACCTGCCGACCACGTTCGGCCCCTGGCCCGAGCATCCGCTGTACGACAGCATCGCGCGCTGGCGCGACACCGCCGCGTGCCAGGGTTGGCCGCAACAGGCCGACTTCGACCGCCTGATCGGGCACGCGCGCGCCTGCAGCCAACCTTTGCCGCCGCGGCAGCGCTTCCTGCGCGACGCCGACCCCGAGCTGTACTACGAGATGCACATCGGCAGCACCGGCGAGGTGCCGACGCGCGGCGACAACTGGCACGACTGGTTCAACGCGCTGTGCTGGCTGAGCTGGCCGCGCAGCAAGCTGGCGATGAACGCGCGGCAGGTGGCGGCCATCAACGGCGACGAGTTCCGCCGCGGCCCGCGCCGCGATGCCGGCACGCTACTGGACGAAAGTGGCGTCATCGTGCCGTATTGCGATGCCGCGCTGGCGCAGGCGCTGCACGACATGCAGTGGCGCACGCTGTTTGTCGAACAGCGCGCGGAGTGGGGCACGCGCATCGGCGCCCATGTCATCGGCCACGCGCTGCTGGAACAGGGGCTGGCGATGCACATCGGCTGGTGCGGCAAGGCGCTGCTGCTGCCGGTGGAGGAAGGATTTTTCCGGCTGGATGGCGCGGAACAGGTGGACACGCTGGATAAAATGCTGGCGGCGCGACTGGCGGGCGACGACGAGTTTGCCGCCAGCCCGCGCGAACTGCTGCCGCTGCCGCTGCTGGGCATCCCCGGCTGGTGGGACGCCAACCACGACGCGGCGTTCTACGACAATACCGCTTATTTCCGCCCGACGCGGCGCGCGAAATCGGCCACCGAGATCGCTTCCAGCTCGCCCATCATCGGCTGAAACACCTCGGCCAGCGCGGCGGCGATGTCGTCGTCGCACTCGCGCAGCTCCGGCCGGTAGACAAACAGGCGGAAGAGGTCGGCCAGGGCGATGGCCTCCGCGCGCTGGGTCAGCACCCAGGTTTCACGCTGGCCGCACTGCACGTAGCCGGCGGCGGCAAGGCGGTCCAGCACGTGGCCCAGCTCGTCGTAGCCGACCAGCACCTGCTGCCGCAGCGCTTCCGGCCGCAGCGCGCGGCCTTCGCCCTGCGCCTCGTCCAGCAGCACCAGCAGCTCCACCGCATCGAGGAAACGGCGCCGCGACTCGTTGCGCCGTTGCCAGGCGCGCCCCTCCCAGTACGACAGCGACGCGGTCAGCACCGCGCCGGTCAGCACCACTAGCCACAGGCAGAACAGCCACAGCAGCAGCACCGGCAGGCTGGCGAAGGCGCCGTACACCAGCTGGTAGCTGGCGATCTCGCCGATGTAGAAGCCGAAGATCAGCTTGGTCACCTCCAGCATCAGCGCGGTGCACAGCGCGCCGAGCAGCGCATGGCGGCGCGGCACGTAGCGGTAGGGCACGATGCGGAACAGCAGCGCCAGCATCAGCGTCGCCAGCAGCAGGCCGCCGCCGAACTGCAGCGCCTCGTCCAGCAGCGTGGAGTAGCGCTCGATGTGGGTGTACTTGAACAGCACGCGCCAGCCGAGCAGGCCGCCGCCCAGCGCCAGCGGCCCCAGCGTCAGCACCGTCCAGTACACCATGCTCTGCTGCAGCCACGGCCGCGCGCGGCGCACGCCCCAGATGCTGTTGAAGGTGCGCTCCACCGTCGCCATCAGCATCAGCGAGGTGGCGCCCAGCATCACGATGCCGGCGGCGGTGAGCTTTTCGGCGTTGTCGGCGAACTGGCGCATGTAGACGGTAATCACCTTGCCGGCGAATTCCGGCACCAGCGTCGACAGCAGCATCACCTTGAAGCGAGTGCTGTAGTCGCCGAACACCGGAAATGCCGACATCACCGTCAGTGCGATGGTCAGCAGCGGCACCAGCGCCAGCAGGGTGGTAAAGGTCAGGCTGCCGGCCACTTGCAGCACGCGCTGCTGCGCCAGCCGCGCGGCGACAAAACGGGCAAAACCGGTCAGGGGCAGGGAGGTAAACGACACGATCATCCGATCAAACACGCTAGAATCCAGCAATTCGCCAATGTTAACCCATAGGAATCTTCATGCACGACATTCTGGTCTTGTACTACAGCCAGCACGGCGCCACCCGCGAGCTGGCCCGCATGATCGCCCGCGGCATCGACAGCGTCGACGGCTGCCGCGCGCGGCTGCGCACCGTGCCCAAGGTCTCCACCGTGTGCGAGGCCACCGCGCCGGCGGTGCCGGACAGCGGCGCGCCCTATGTCGAGAAACAGGATCTGCAGGACTGCGCCGGCCTGGCGCTGGGCAGCCCGACCCGCTTCGGCAACATGGCGGCGGCGATGAAGTACTTCCTCGACGGCACCGCGCCGGAGTGGATGCAGGGTACGCTCGCCGGCAAGCCGGCCTGCGTGTTCACCAGCAGCAGCACCCAGCACGGCGGCCAGGAATCGACGCTGCTGTCGATGATGATCCCGCTGCTGCACCACGGCATGCTGCTGCTCGGCCTGCCGTTCACCGAGCCGGCGCTGAGCCACACCCGCACCGGCGGCACCCCCTACGGTGCCAGCCATGTCGCCGGCCACGACAACAACGTGACGCTGAGCGAGGACGAGAAGCAGCTCGCCATCGCCCAGGGCCGCCGCCTGGCCGAGGCCGCGCGCAAGCTGGCCGCCTGATCGCGGCGCAGGGTTGGCCGCAAGCGTTGCGGCCAACCTTGCGCTGCCCGCCGCACTGCTCCGCGCCTTATTTCTCCGCGCTTCACTTCTCCGGCCGCCCCCCTCCACCCCACATTTCCCGCCAAGCCGCACCGGCGACGGAACCGCGCCCCCGGCGGCCGGTCAAATCGACGCGCAACGGCTGGACAAGCCAGCCGTCCGCGCCCACAACAAATGGCCGCGCCCCACCCGCCGCATGGCGTTCGGGGTCAACGCGTGCCTTATATTTTCTACACACAAGGAGTCATCAACACCATGGAACAGGCCCTCCCCTCGATCGGATCGCCTTTCTTTTACGCTGTCTTTTTCGTGGCCGTACTGCTCATGATCGCCGTCGACATGCTGGCACTGAAGCAGAGCGGCTCCCACAAGGTGTCGATCAAGGAAGCCGGCATCTGGTCGGCGATCTGGGTTGGCGTCGCCTGCAGCTTCGGCGGCTGGCTGTGGTGGTATCTGGCCAATGATCCGGCCTACGGTCCCGCCGTCGCCAACCAGAAAACACTGGAGTACTTCACCGGTTACGTGATCGAAAAATCGCTGGCCGTCGACAACATCTTCGTGTTCCTGCTGATCTTCGGCTTCTTCAAGGTGCCGGTGGAATACCAGCGCCGCGTGCTGCTGTACGGCGTGTTCGGCGCCATCGTGCTGCGCACGGTGATGGTGTTCCTCGGTGCCGCGCTGGTAAAGGAATTCAGCTGGATCCTGTACGTGTTCGGCGCCTTCCTGCTGTTTACCGGCCTGAAGATGATGCTGCCGGAAAAAGAGGAAAAGGAAGACCTGACCAATAACGCGCTGCTGCGCTTCCTGCGCCGCCACATGCGCATCACCGACGACTACCACGGCGAAGCCTTCTTCGTGATGAAGAATGGCCTGCGCTACGCCACGCCGATGTTCCTGGTGCTGATGATGGTGGAGCTGTCCGACGTGGTGTTCGCGGTGGACAGCATCCCGGCCATCTTCGCGGTGACGATGGACCCGTTCATCGTGCTGACCTCCAACATCTTCGCCATCCTCGGCCTGCGCGCGATGTTCTTCCTGCTGGCCGACGTCGCCGACCGCTTCCACCTGCTGCGTTACGGCCTCGCCATCGTGCTCAGCTTCATCGGCGTCAAGCTGCTGATGCTGGAGTTCCTGCACATCCCGGTGGTGGTATCGCTGGCGGTGGTATTCGTTGTCATCATCGGCTCGGTGATCGCCTCGCTGCTGTTCCCGAAAAAAGCCGCCTGACCCGGCGGTGCCTGCGGCCAACCTTGGCGTCACAAGGTTGGCCGCAGGCTTTTTCCGCCCCACCCCGCCGCCACGACTACCCCTTATTCCCCGCCCGCGGCAGGCCGGCACTCACGTATGATTTGGCGTGGCACAGCGAACATTGTTCGCAAAAATGATGCCGACATCCTACAAAGGATGTGAACACCGCCCGAACCCGTGACCCTTGCCCGCGCCAGAGCCAGACATGCACAAGCCCCGATTGCCCGCCAACGAGCACGACCGCCTGGCCGCCCTGCAGCGCCTGGGCGTACTGGATACGCCGCCCGCCGCCGAGCTGGACCGCCTCACCCGGCTGGCGCAGCGCGTATTCAAGGTCAAGACCGCGCTGGTGACGCTGGTCGACGCCAAGCGGCAGTGGTTCAAGTCGCGCGTCGGGCTGGACGTCAGCGAGACGGCGCGCGACATCTCCTTCTGCGGCCACGCCATCCTGCAGCCACAGGCGCTGCTGGTCGCCGATGCGCGCCAGGACCCGCGCTTTGCCGACAACCCGCTGGTAACGGCGGCGCCGCACATCGTGTTCTACGCCGGGCAGCCGATCTTCTCCCACGCGGGCCACGCGCTGGGCACGCTGTGTCTGATCGACGACCAGCCCCGGCAGCTCGACGACGGCGAGCTGCAGACGCTGCAGGACCTGGCGCGCATGGTGGAGCAGTATTTGTGGGGGCTGGAAGCGGCGCAGGACTTGCAGCAGCTGCAGGCCGAATTGGAGCAGCGCGTGCAGCAGCGCACACAGGAGCTGGAGACCACGCTGGCGCGGCTGCACCAGGAAATCGCGCAGCGCAACGCCTACGAAAGCGCGCTACTGGCGGAGAAGGAACACTTCCACGCCACGCTGGAAAACACCACCGACGCCTTCATCGAGATCGACGAGCAGGGGCTGGTGGTCGGCTGGAACCGCGCCGCGGAAACCACCTTCGGCTGGACGCGGGAGGAGGCCGCCGGCCAGCTGCTGGCCGAGCTGATCATCCCGCCGCCGCTGCGTGCCGCCCACCACGCCGGCCTGTGCCGCTTCGTGCGCACCGGCCAGCCGCGGATGCTGGGACAGCGCGTCGAGGTCAGCGCCTGCCGCAAGGACGGCAGCACCTTTCCGATCGAGCTGACGCTGAGCGCGATCCACAGCCAGGGGCGGATGCTGATCAACGCCTTCCTGCACGACATCTCGCAGCGCAAGGCCGACGAGGCCGAGATCCTCGACAGCCGCGCCCGCATCAAGATGATCACCGACAATGTGCCGGCCATCATCGCCTATATCGATACCGGGCTGCACTACCGCTTCGTCAACCTCGGCTACGAGAAATGGTTCGGCTGGAAGGCGGAAACCATCACCGGCAGCAAGGTCGCCGACGTGCTCGACGCCGCGGTGTACGCGGTGGCCCGCCCGCATTTCGACAAGGTGCTGCGCGGCGAGCAGAGCGAATACGAGGTGCTGATGCCCAGCCTGCACGGCAAGATCTGGGTCCACATCACCCTGATCCCGCACTACAACCCGCAGCGGCAGCAGCAGGGTTTCTACGTGCTGGGCGTGGACATCACCGAACGCAAGCAGCTGCAGGACCAGCTGCAATTCGAGGCCTACCACGACTCGCTGACCGGGCTGCCCAACCGCCGCGCGCTGATGCAGAGCCTGCGCGAGGCGATGGCCCGCAGCCGCCGCAGCGGCAACAGCATGGCGCTGCTGTTTCTCGACCTCGACGGCTTCAAGGCGCTCAACGACAGCCACGGCCACGACTTCGGCGACATGGCGCTGCAGCGCTTCGCCCGCGAACTGCGCGGCGCGGTGCGCGAAACCGATAGCGCCGCCCGGCTGGCCGGCGACGAATTCACCGTGATCCTGGAAAACCTGGTGCAGCCGCAGCAGGACAGCGCGCTGGTGGCCGGCAAGCTGTTGCAACAGATCGCCGCCATCCACAGCATCGCCGGCGTGGCGGTCACCCTGTCCAGCAGCATCGGCATCGCCCTCTACGACGGCCGCCACGACAGCAGCGCCAATACCCTGCTCAATGCCGCCGACAAGGCGATGTACCAGGCCAAGCGCGCCGGCAAGAACGGCTTTGCCTTTTACGGCGACGCCACGCCATGACGCGGCGGGGCGAGTGGCGGCCGCCGGCGCTTCTGGCATAATCGCTGGCACCACCGCCTTGATCCGGCGTTGCCGCCACCGCAACCGGCAGCCCGCGCTGCCACCGGATCCAGCACCGCCGGAGCCGTTGTCATGCTGCACTACCTGCCAGATTCACTCTACGTTCGCAATCGCCTGACCCAGAGCAGCGATCTCGAAATCTGGCTCAGCGCCGGAGAAAAGCAGCGCCGCCAGGCGCGCGCGCGCAGCCATTTCCACGACCCGCAGCCGGTGTGCCCGCCACAGCACGAACAGGACCCGTTCCTGGCGCTGCCGTGGGCCTATGCCCAGCTACAGTGGCTGACCACCCGCCTGCTCGACCACGACGACAGCGAACAGCAGCTGCGCGCGCTGGCCGGCAGCCTGCGCCGGCTGGCCAATCACGCCCCGGAAGCCACGCTGGCCGCCGGCCTGCTGCTGCCCTACGCCCACTACGCGCACGCCCATGCCGTGCATGTCGCGCTGCTGGTGGCGCGGCTGACACAGCGGCTGGCACAGCCGGAGACCGAGTGCGAATCCCTGGTCTGCGCCGCGCTGACCATGAATATCGCGATGGTCAACCTGCAGCAGCAGCTCAGCCACCAGGCCGAGGCGCTGTCCTCGCTGCAGGCCAAGCAGCTGCACCTGCACCCGCTGGCCAGCTCCGCCATGCTGCGCGAGGTCGGCATCGATGACGAGATCTGGCATCTGGCGATTCTGGAACATCACGAACAGTGGAACGGCAAGGGCTATCCGTTCGGCCTGCCCCGCAGCAAGATCAGCCCCGGCGCCCACCTGCTGCATGTCGCCGATGTCGCCATGGCGCGGCTGCACCCCCGCCACTACCGCCGCCCGCAGCTGCCCAAGAGCGCGATGGTGCAGCTGTTCCAGCAACGCGACATGCTGGCCGACGCCAAGCTGGCCGATTGCCTGATCAAGGAGGTCGGTCTGTATCCGCCGGGCAGCTTCGTCAAGCTGGAGCAGGGCGACACCGCCATCGTGGTGCAGCACGGCGACGACATCACCACGCCGCTGACCGTCCGCTTCGGCCGTGACGCCAATATCGTGCCATCGGCAAGCCGTATCGCCAGCCCGGCACAAATGACGGTCGAAGCGCGCCACCTGCCGGCACTGGCCAGACTGTGGCAATGCCGGGTCGACAGCCCGGCGGGCTAGACGGCGGCAGACAGGAAAAGAGGAGGAGTACGGAGGGCAGCCGGGGCACGTTGCTGCGCCAGCGCACACTGCGGCTGAAAAACAAAAAGCCCAGTCTGATGACTGGGCTTGATGTCTGTATTCTTGGTGGGTCGTGCGGGATTCGAACCTGCGACAAACGGATTAAAAGTCCGCTGCTCTACCAACTGAGCTAACGACCCCCGTAAGGGTCCTGATGGTGGGTCGTGCGGGATTCGAACCTGCGACAAACGGATTAAAAGTCCGCTGCTCTACCAACTGAGCTAACGACCCATCAGGGGTCTCGGTGGTGGGTCGTGCGGGATTCGAACCTGCGACAAACGGATTAAAAGTCCGCTGCTCTACCAACTGAGCTAACGACCCCCGAGAGAACGAAACTATACCGAAGCCGATTTTTCGCGTCAAGATTTTCTTGGCCGATAATTTGAAATTTGTGCTATCCGCCAATATTCCGTAGCAAAACACACGCAAAAACAATTTTTGCGTCAAGGGCTTGAAAGAACTTCCGCGGCCACCCATGTCAAATAAGCCGGCAAGCCGGCCGCCAGCGGCAGCGCGACGATCTCCGGCACCTCATAGGGATGCAGCTGCAACAAGCGCGCCTGCAGTGCCGGATAGGCCGCCGCGGTGGTCTTGATCTGCAACGGCACCTCGCTGGCGTTTTCCAGCTTGCCCTGCCAGCGATACACTGAGCGGCACGGCGCCATGATATTGACGCAGGCGGCGAGTTGCTCGCCGACCAGCGTCTCCGCAATTTGTTGTGCCAGTGCCGCATCCGGCACATTGCACAGCACCATGATCACTTCCATCTGGATACCTGTTTTATGCGTGCGTTTCTGATCGTATTGTTGCTATACCCGTTTGCCGAGATCTTCTCGCTGATCACGCTGGCCGACGCCATCGGCGGCGGCTGGACCATCGCCTGGCTTCTGTTCACCGTGCTGCTCGGCGTGGCGATGATGCGCAACAGCAAGCTGGCCAGCCTGCTGACCATCGGCTCGGTGCTGAAACAGGGCCAGGTGTCGCTGCTCGCCCTGCTGTGGCCGCTGCGCGTGATGCTGGCCGGCCTGCTGTTTGCCATTCCCGGCCTGATCAGCGACGTGCTGGCCCTGCTGCTGATGTTGCCATGGCGCGGCCCGACACTGGCGAACATGGCACCGCCGTCGCCACCGCCGGCCGCGGATGGCAGCGCCGGCGGCGACATCATCGAAGGCGAATACCAGCGCGTCGACAAGACCGTCGATCCCAACTCACGGTTGCATTAAGGCCTGCAGGCGCGCCAGTGCCGTGGCGGCATCGATGCCGCGGATGGCGACGATCTTGTGGCGGTTGCGCTCGCCGCTGAGCAGCGTCACCGACGACTTGGACACCGCCAGCGCCTGCGCCAGCCACAGCAAGAGCGCGGCATTGGCCTTGCCCTCCACCGGCGGTGCGGCCAACCTGATCTTCAGCGCGTCACCGTACTCGCCGGCCAGTGCCGTCTTGCGCGCGCCGGGTTGCAGGTGCAAGGTCAGCCGGATACCGTCCGGCTGCGAAGTTAACCAGGGGTTCATGCCTGCCCCACCTCAAAAAAGGCTATTGTAAATCGGGCGTATACTGCAACGACACCCATAAAGACAGGAGATCACCATGGATATTGGAATCAGCGAACAGGATCGTACCCGCATTGCCGAAGGCCTGTCGAAACTGCTGGCCGACACCTACACCCTGTATCTGAAGACCCACTATTTCCACTGGAACGTCACCGGCCCGATGTTCCAGACGCTGCACCTGATGTTCGAGCAGCAGTACAACGAACTGGCGCTGGCCGTCGACCAGATCGCCGAGCGCATCCGCGCGCTGGGCCACGTCGCCCCCGGCAGCTACGGCGACTACGCGCGCCTGACCTCGATCGCCGAAAGCCAGGGCGTGCCCAAGGCGCAGGACATGATCCGCGAGCTGGTGCAGGCGCACGAGACGGTCTGCCGCACCGCGCGCTCGCTGTTCCCGGTAACTGAGCCGGCCAACGACGAGCCGACCGCCGACCTGCTGACCCAGCGCCTGCAAGTGCATGAAAAGACGGCATGGATGCTGCGCAGCCTGCTGGAAAACTGAGGCCGCGGCGCGCGTGATACACTGCCGCAAAGTGTAACCGCACGCTCACCATGACACGTTTCACACCTACGCCAGCGCCACCGGACAAATCGCTGTTTCATGCCGCGATCCTGGTATCGCTGGCGCTGCATTTACTGTTGCTGCTCGCCGTCGGCCGGCACGGCCTGCCCCGCATTCCGTCATGGCAGCCGGCGGCGCTGCAAGTCACGCTGCTGGCGACGCCGCCGGCCAGCGCCCCGCCGTCGCTGGCAACGCAACTGGCGCAACACGACAGCGAGGCCGGCAGCGCCGCTCCGGCCGCCAAGTCCGCGCCGGCGGCAGTCGCCACCACCACCGCTGCCGCCAGCGTCAAGGCCACGCCGGCGCCGGCCGCCCCCAAGGCCGAGTCCACCACGGTGCTCAGCCGTGCACAGTCCGGCTACACCACGCCACCTCCCGCCCCGGAAGCGGCGCCGCGCAGCGCCCAGGACTGGCTGAGCCAGGCGCGGCAGCTGGGCAGCAACGCCAATACCGCCGGTGGCGAAGCGCAGGACAAGGCCAAGGCGGTGTTCGGCGTCAGCGCCACCGGGGTCAGCTGGGCGCGTTACGTCGAAGACTGGCGCCTGAAAATCGAACGCATCGGCAAACGCAACTACCCGGCAGAAGCGCGGGCGCAGAACCTGTACGGCAGCCTGGAGCTGGCGGTGGTGATCCGCGCCGACGGCGCGCTGCAGGAAGTGCGCCTGCTGCGCAGCTCCGGCCACGCGGTGCTGGACCAGGCCGCGCAGAACATCGTGCGCATGGCCGCCCCCTACGCCCCGTTCCCGCCAACGTTGGCCGCAGAATTCCGCAGCCTTGAAGTGGTACGCAAATGGAGCTTCACCACCGCCAACCAGCTCTCCGCCAATTGATACAGGATCCACCATGTTTGAAGTCAATCGCAGCGTTGTCATTCTGAAACCGCGTCAGCCGTTCGCCGACTGGCTGGGCAGCCTGCCCGGCGCCCCGGTCGTGGCGCTGGACGAGCTGCGCCGCAACGGCAATGCACTGCTGATCCCGCACGTCGACGACGTCGACCCCGCCGATTTCCTCGCCGAGCACTACCACACACTGTTCAGCGCCGAGCTGGCCGACTGGTGCGAGGACGACACGCTGTGGCCGCCGACGCTCAGCGCGGCGCTGTTCATGGACTGGTTCGACATCGACATCCACCCGGTACTGACCGATCTGGTCAGCAGCCCGCTGGCACGCGAGGCGTTCCAGCCGTTTGATCTGGATAGTCAGTAAGCGCCGGCGCCGGCTGCTCACCGCCGGCACGGCAACAAAAACTGACACCACCTTGCCGGCAACGGCACTCCCACACGAAGGGGCAATCATGATTCACAGCACCAGCATCAAGGTCCGCGGTTACCACCTCGACCTGTACAGCCACGTCAACAATGCGCGCTACCTCGAGTTCCTGGAAGAAGCGCGCTGGACCTTCTTCGAGGAATGCGCCGACCTGCCGGCCTTTCTCAGCTCCGGCATCGCGCTGATCGTGGTCAATATCAACATCGACTACCGCTACCCGGCGACCATGAACGACCAGCTGGCGATCGAGACCGCGGTCAAGTCGGTCGGCAACCGCAGCGCGGTGATCCACCAGTGCGTGAAGCTGGCCGGCAGCGACACGGTGGTGGCCGAGGCCGACGTCACCTTCGTCGCGTTTGACGGCAAGCAGAACAAGGCGGTGGCGATCGAGGGTAAACTGCGGGAACTTCTGACCGGGCTGCAACACCAAGCCTGATCCTCACCGCCTTCGCAACAGGACAGACTCAGTCATGAAAAAATGGATACTGGCACTGGTCGGCATCGCCGTACTCGCCATCGTCGCCTACCTCGCGCTGTTCAACAAGCCGCAGGCGCCGCAAGTCCACTACACCAACCTGTCGGGCCAGACCGCCAGCACCGACAGCCTGAAAGGCAAGGTGGTGCTGGTCAATTTCTGGGCCACCAGCTGCAGCGGCTGCATGGCCGAAATGCCGAAACTGCGCGCCACCCACGAGAAGTACGCGCCGCAAGGCTACGAAACCGTGGCGGTGGCGATGAGCTACGACCCGCCCAACTACGTGCAGACCTACGTCAAGGACACCGCGCTGCCCTTCTTCGTGACGCTGGACAGCAGCGGCAGCATCGCCAAGGCGTTCGGCGAGGTGCAGCTGACCCCGACCTCGGTGCTGATCGACAAGCAAGGCAATATCATCAAGCGCTATGTCGGCGAGCCGGACTTCACCGAACTGCACCAGCTGATCGAGCAGAACCTGAAGGCCTGATCGCGCAGGCAGCAAAAAAGCCGTTGCCATCTTTCGATGGCAACGGCTTTTTTCATGCCGCAGTCAGTGACAACGTTGGCCGCACACCGGGCAATCCGGATCGCGTGGCACCTTCAGCTGGCGGAAGCTGCCGTCCAGCGCGTCGTACAGCGTCAGCTGCCCCAACGCCGGACGACGCCCGGCCAGCAGCTTGATCGCCTCCACCGCCTGCAGGCTGCCGATGACACCGACCAGCGGTGCCAGCACGCCGAAGGTGGCGCACGGCCCGTCGCTGGCCTCACCCTCGTCCGGAAACAGGCAGTGATAGCACGGCGACGCGTCGTCGCGCACGTCGTACACCGCCAGCTGGCCGCTAAAGCGCACCGCGGCGCCGGACACCAGCGGCACCCTGGCCGCCACACAGGCGCGGTTGATGGCGTGGCGGGTGGCGAAGTTGTCGGAGCAGTCCAGCACCAGATCGTGCGCCGCCACTTCCGTCACCAGCCGTTCGCCGGCCAGCCGCTCGGCCAGCAGCCGCAACTGCACGTCCGGATTGATGGCGGCCAACCTTGCCGCCGCCGAATCCACCTTTTTCTGCCCCAGCGTGCCCATGTCGTGGATGATCTGCCGCTGCAGGTTGGTCAGCTCCACGGTATCGTCGTCGACCAGCGTCAGCTGGCCGACACCGGCACTGGCCAGATACAGCAGCGCCGGCGCGCCGAGACCACCGGCGCCGACCACCAGCACCCTTGCGGCCAGCAGGCGCTGCTGGCCGTCGATGTCGATTTCCGGCAGCAGGATGTGCCGGCTGTAGCGCAGCAGGGCTGCGTCGTTCAGTTCTTGCGTCATGATGCAAAAATGGCCGCAAACGCGGCCATCTCCCTTGATCTTGATTCAGGTTTTATTCTTCCGCACCCTTGCGGCTGAACTTGACGCCCAGCTGCTTCAGCTTGCGGTAGAGGTGGGTGCGCTCCAGGCCGACCTTTTGCGCCACCCGGCTCATGTTGCCGTTTTCCAGCACGATGTGGTACTCGAAATAGCGGCGTTCCAGCTGTTCGCGCAGTTCGCGCAGCGGCAGGCTGAAATCGAAACCGGTTTCTTCCGCCGGCTTGTCGTGGCGGAACTGCGCCAGCACCTTGTTCACTTCCGGCGCGTCCAGTTCGCCGGATTCGGCGGTCAGCGCCAGGCTCTTGATGATGCTGCGCAGCTGCTCCAGGTTGCCCGGCCAGTCGTACTGGCGCAGCGCGTTCAGCGCCGCGGTGGTCAGCTTGCGGCTGGGCACCTGCTTCGACTCCACCAGCTCGTGCAGGATCTGCTCGGCGATCGAGGTGATGTCTTCCGGGTGCTCGCGCAGCGCCGGGATCGGCACGATCACGCTGGACAGCGCGGTCAGCATGCGGTTGTCGCACTCCGGATCGACCAGCAGCTCCTGCAGCGGACGGCTGCAGGAACAGATCAGCCGCACATTGAAGCGGTCGAGCTTGGACAGCAGGAACAGCAGACCCTGCTGCGTCCGGCGGCTGTACTGGCCGATTTCCGGCAGGAACAACACGCCGTTATTGGCTTTCTGCAGCAATTCAAGCGGCGCGTCGGCCAGTTGCTCCACCTTGGCCGGGGTCACCCACGGCGTATTGCCCTGGTGGAAAAAGCGCGCCACCAGCTCGAAGCCGGCGCCGGATTCACCGGTCAGCAGCACCGGCGACTTCAGTTTCGACACCCGTTCCAGCTGCTTCTTCAGCTCCTGCACGGTTTCGCTCTTGCCCATCTTGTCGAGATTGAGCGAGGTATTGGCCTGCATGTCGCCGTATTTCAGCGCGCGCTGCACCGTGGTCAACAGTTTCTGCAGGGCAATCGGTTTTTCGAGGAAATCGAAGGCACCGATGCGCGTTGCCTCAACGGCGGTGTCGATGCTGGCGTGACCAGACATCATCACCACCGGCATGTTCAGTTGTCCGGATTTGGCCCACTCCTTGAGCAGGGTGACGCCGTCACAATCCGGCATCCAGATATCCAGCAGCACCAGCGCCGGTCGGGTCTGGTTGCGCAATTGACGAGCCACTTCGGCATTTTCAGCCAGCGCGACGGTATAGCCTTCGTCCTGCAAAATCTCCGAGAGAAGCTCCCGGATACCGATCTCGTCATCAACAATCAGAATATCGCTGCTTCGCATTAAGCCTCCAGCAAGGGCAGGGTGAGAAGGATGCGCGCACCGCCGCTCTGTGCATTGGCAAGGGTGATCTGTCCATGGTGTTCCTCCACTATCTTTTTCACCACGGCCAGTCCCAATCCTGTCCCCTTGGCCTTGTTGGTTACATAAGGCTCAAACGCACGGGGAAGGATGTCCGGACTGAAGCCAACACCGTTGTCCTCTACGCAGACGAGCACGTTCCTTCCTTCTAGTCGGGTGCTAATTTGAATCATCGGGATGTCAGCGTCAAGGATTGCATCTTGTGCGTTCTGCAAAAGATTGTGCAGCACCTGACGCAGCAAAGCCGCGTCCCCCATGACTGGCAAGGCTTGCAGGCTTAAATCCACCTTCAGCGCGGGGTTACTTTCGTACAGCACCAGCACCTCGCGCAGCAGCGTATTCAGCTCCAGTTTGACCAGTTTGATCTTCGGCGCCCGCGCATAATCGCGGAAAGCGTCGACCATGCCCTTGAGCGCGGTCACCTGTTTGATGATGGTATCGGTGGCGCGCTTCAGCATCTCGGCGTCCGACGGCTGCAGCTTGTCGGCCAGCTTCATCGCCAGCCGTTCCGCCGACAGCTGGATCGGCGTCAGCGGGTTGCGGATCTCGTGCGCCAGCCGTTTCGCCACCTCGCCCCACGCCGCATCGCGCTGCGCGCGGCCCAGCTCGGTGATGTCGTCGAACACCACCACGTAGCCGGTGGCCGGCTGTTCCGGCAGGATGGCGCCGCGCGCCACCAGCTGCCGCGCTCCCTGGGCACCGAGGTAGTCGATCTGCTGCTGCCAGTCGTGCGGATTGGTGGTCGCCGCCTCGCGCAGGATGGTCTCCACCAGCGGCGACAGTTCCGGGCGCAGCACCGGCCACACCTGCAGCTCGTGGCCGGACAGCTCGCCGAAGTCGACGCCGAGAATGCGCGAGGCACTGGTGTTGGCCGCACGCAGCTGCCAGTTGTAGTCGAAGGCGATCACCCCGGTCGACAGGTTGGCGAGGATGCTCTCCAGGTAAAGCTTGCCCGATTCCAGCAGCCGCCGGCTCTCGTCGGCGGTCAGCCGCGCCTCGTCCAGCTGCTGCGTCATGCGGTTGAACATGGTGGTGAGGATGCCCAGCTCGTCCTTGCGGTACACAGGGTGGCGCTTGGAAAAGTCGCCCTGCGCCACCGCGCGGGTGCCGGCCGCCAGCTCCGACAGCGGCGCCGACAGCCGCTCGGAGATGAACAGCGCAAACGCCAGCGCCGCGGTCAGCGCCAGCAGGAACACCAGCGCCAGCGTCAGCATGTAGAAGGTTTTCAGGCCGTCGCGCGACAGCACCAGCTGCCGGTACTCGGCGCGTGCGTCCTCAATCAGCTCGGCGTCGCGGGCGATGTCCACCGGCGCCGGCTGGATGATCTGGATGATCTGGGTCTGGTCGTTGACGTAGCTGCGGTACGACAGCAGCACCTTCAGCTCCAGCGTGCCGTCGGGATCGCTGTCGATGATCTCGTGGCTCTTGCGCTGGCGCAGGCTGCGCAGCACGTCCGGATCCGGCGCCCGTGGCAGGTAGCGCACGTCATCCGGCCCGGCAAAGCTCAGCAGCCGTCCCTGCTGGTTGTAGACCGCGATCTCCTGCACCCCCAGCTGCTCGCGCATGCGCAGCAGCTGGCTGTTGAGGCTGTGGTCGCTGTAGTCGGCGATGTCGCGTGCCACCAGCCGCGACTTGCGGCTGAGATCGGACAGCACGAAGCCGAGCGCGTTGCGCCCCAGCTCCAGGCCGCGGTCGAGCGCGTTTTCCACCTCGACGTTGAACCAGCTCTCGATACTGCGCGTCAGGAACTGCGCGGAGACGGTGAACACCAGCATGCCCGGCAGCAGCGCGATCAGGGTGAACATCACCACCAGCTTCTGCGTCAGCTTGGCGCCGAACTCGCGGCTCTTCACCCGCCGGCGCAGGCGCAGCATCTGCCGCGCCACCACCGCCAACAGGCCGACCAGGCCGAAGGCGTTGAGGCCGAACACCCACCAGTAGTATTCCGCCAGCTTGGAGGTATTGCCGGTGGAAATCGCCAGCAGGTACAGCAGCACGAAGCCGAAGGCGGTGGCGATGACGGGATAGCGCATCAGTTGCCTCCTGACGGGGCGATGCTGTTCCAGCCGGAATCCATCGCCCAGTCATCGGCGCCCAGCGCGTTGAGCTGGAACGGGCGCGGCAGCTGGCCGAGGTCCAGCTCCAGCCGCAGCCGGCCGCGCAGCTGCTGCTGTTCCGCCGGCGACCAGTCGGCGATGTCCATCACCTTCCAGCCGGCGATGCTGCCGACCGCGGCCAGCGCTTCGTCGAGGGAGGCGTAGTTCTTGGACAGGCCGCCGATGGTGACGCGGTAGCGGCCGGTGAGGCCGTAGTGGCTCAGCTTGAAGCTGAGGCTGGCGGTCGGGTCGAACCAGCGTGACAGCTGCAGCCAGTAGGCCGAGCTGCGCGGTCGCGTCAGCTCGAAGGTCAGACGGAAGGTCAGCGGCACGCCCTGTTGCAGCGCCTGCTGCAGTTGGGCGGGCAGCGTGATGCGATAGCGGCTGGCCACGCTGAGCGCGCCATCCTGCGCCTCCAGCTGCAAGCGCTGCGCCACGATGCCGTCGGCGGCGTGGCACAGCCCGGCCTGCGCCAGCAACAGCAGGCTGGCGAACAGTAGCAGCTGTTGCTTAAGCTTTTTCCAGCAGCGCGTAATAGAAACCGTCATGGTCTGCCGAGGGCAAGAGTTGTTCGGAGCCGGCCAGGCGTGCATCCGGATGACGCTGCAGGAAGGCGTCCAGCTGTTGCTGGTTCTCTTCCGGCATGATCGAGCAGGTGGCGTACAGCAGCTTGCCGCCCTTGGCCAGCAGCGGCCACAGCGCGTCCACCATCGCCGCCTGTTGCTGGCCCAGCGCGGCGAAATCGTCCGGCCGGCGCAGCCACTTGATGTCCGGATTGCGCCGCACCACGCCGCTGGCGGAGCACGGCACGTCGGCGAGGATACGGTCGAACGGCACGCCGTCCCACCAGCTGTCCGGCTTGGCGGCATCGGCTGCGGCCAACGTGGCCGTCAGCTGCAGGCGTGCCAGGTTCTCGGCCACCCGTTCCAGCCGCGTCGCGTCGATGTCCAGCGCGGTGAGCTGAATATCGGCCAACTCCAGCAAATGACCGCTCTTGCCACCGGGGGCGGCGCAGGCATCCAGCACCCGCATGCCATCGGCGATATCCAGCCGCAGCGCAGCCTGTTGCGCGCCGAAGTCCTGCACCGAGACGCGGCCCTCGGCAAAACCCGGCAGGTCGCGCACATTGCACGGAGCATCCAGCTTCACCGCGTAGTCGCCAAGCGCCTTGGCGCCGCGACCGGACGCCTGCAGCGCCTCGACATAGCTGGCGGCGGTGCCGTGGCGGCGGTTGATGCGCAGCGTCATCGGCGGATGGCGGTTGCTCTTTTCCAGAATGTCGGTCCAGCGCGTCGGATAGGCGGCGCGCACCTTCTGCACCCACCAGCGCGGGTGGTTGTAGCGCGCCTCGTTGTCGGCCTGGGCATCGGCCAGCAGCTGGTCCTTGTTGCGCAGGAAGTTGCGCAGCACGCCGTTGACCAGCCCCTTGAGGCGGCCGGCGGCCAGATCCTGCGCCAGCGTCACCGCCTGGTCGACCACCGCATACGGTGCGGCACGGGTATGGATCAGCTGGTACAGCGCCACCAGCAGCAGGCGCTCGACATCCACCGCCGGCAGCGGTTTGGGCACCAGTGCCCGCAGGATGAAGCGCAACTGGCCGAGATTGCGCAGGCTGCCGTAGGCAATGTCCTGCAGTGCGCCACGCTCGCCGGGCGTCAGGGTCTCGCTGCGCTGGATGCTGCCCAGCGCCTCGGTCAGGGTACGCCCTTCTTCTACACGCGCGATGATGCCCGCGGCCAACTCCTGGATTCGATGCATGTCAGTCTGGTTCTTTCCAATGAAACCGGCCACCGTTCGCACAGGGAACGGTGGCCGTTTTAAATAATGGTGCAATGATACCGGTCAGCGACCGTTGCGCGCTATCTGATTGAGGCGGGCAATACGCTCTTCGGTATGCGGGTGGGTACGGAACAGGCTGCTGAGACCGCCACCGGACAACGGGTTGATGATCATCATCTGCGCCGTTTCCGGATGCGCCTCGGCCGCCGGCATGATGCGGCCCTGCGCGTAGTACTCGATCTTTTGCAGCGCGCTGGCCAGCGCCAGCGGATCGCCGCTGATTTCGGCGCCGCCGCGGTCGGCCTCGAATTCGCGCGCGCGCGAGATCGCCATCTGGATCAGGCTGGCCGCCAGCGGTGCCAGCAGCGCCACCGCGATGCTGGCGATCGGGTTGGCCGGGCGCCCTTCCTCGTCGCGGCCGCCGAAGAACATCGCGAAGTTGGCCAGCGCCGAGATGGCACCGGCCATGGTGGCGCTGATGGTGGAGATCAGCGTGTCACGGTGCTTGACGTGGGCCAGCTCGTGCGCCATCACCCCGCGCAGCTCCTGGTAGCTGAGCATGCGCATGATGCCGGTGGTGGCCGCCACCGCCGCGTGCTCCGGATTGCGGCCGGTGGCAAACGCGTTCGGCTGCTCCTCGTGGATCACGTACACGCGCGGCATCGGCATCTGCGCGCGCTGCGCCAGCTCGGCCACCATGTTGTACAGCTCCGGCGCGGTGCGGGCATCCACCTCCTGCGCGTTGTACATGCGCAACACCATTTTGTCGGAGTTCCAGTAGGCAAACACGTTCATCACGCCGCCGAACAGCAAGGCCAGCAGCATGCCGCTCTGGCCACCGATCATGCCGCCGATCATCCCGAACAGCGCCACGATCGCCGCCATCAGGATGGTGGTTTTCAGCCAGTTAAAGCCCATCGCGTCCTCCTTTGTAGCAGTCCATGCTCCCGATATGGGGGCATCGGCATTGGAATATCAAGCCCCGAGCAGGGTTCCCGCCAGCGCGCTGCGACCGGCGACAAACTCGCGTGCGGCCAACCTTTTGCCGCCGGCGGCCTGCAGCTGGGTCAGCACCAGCAGGCCGGCACCGGTGCCGACCACCACGCCGTCGACGTCGGCACGCAGCACCTCGCCGGCCGGCGCCGTGCCGGCCACGGCGTGCGCCTGCCACAGCTTCAGCGCCTCGCCGCCCAGCAGCGTGTGTGCACCCGGTGCCGGGTTGTAGGCGCGAATGGCGCGGGCGATGTCGGCCGCCGGCTGCGTCCAGTCGATACGCGCCTCTTCCTTGCTCAGCTTGGCGGCGTAGGTAACGCCCTCTTCCGGCTGCGGCTGCGGCGTGCAGCCGTCCAGCTGCGCCAGGGTGCCGACAATGGCGTCGGCGCCGAGCGCGGCCAGCTTGTCGTGCAGGCTGGCGGCAGAGTCGTCGGCCGCAATCGGCAGCGTGTGGATGCTCAGCATGTCACCGGTATCGAGGCCGACATCCATCTGCATGATGGTGATGCCGGTTGCCGCGTCGCCGGCGAGGATGGCGCGCTGGATCGGCGCCGCACCGCGCCAGCGCGGCAGCAGCGAGGCGTGGATGTTGAGGCAGCCGCGTGCCGGCATGTCCAGCACCGCCTTGGGCAGCAGCAGGCCGTAGGCGGCCACCACCATCACCTCGGCGCTGACCTCGGCCACCAGCGCCTGCGCTTCCGGCGTCTTCAGCGTCAGCGGCTGTTCCACGCGCAGGCCGTGCCGCAGCGCCAGCTCCTTCACCGGGCTGGGCTTCAGCTTCATGCCGCGCCCGGCCGGGCGGTCCGGCTGCGTCAGTACCAGCGCGATGTCGTGGCCGGCATCAAGCAGCGCCTGCAATGCGGCGGCGGCGAATACCGGCGTGCCGGCAAAAATCAGTTTCATTCGGGCTATCCTTGCAAATGCAAAGGGACACGCGGCGCGTGTCCCGACACCAGCTTGCGGCCAACCCTGGCCGCCGTCCCTGGCTTACAGGGTGTGCTTCTCGCGCTTTTTCATCTTGGTACGGATGCGGTTCTGCTTCAGGTCGGACAGGTATTCGACGAACACCTTGCCGTCGAGATGATCCACCTCGTGCTGCAGGCAGATCGCCAGCAGGCCGCCGGTCTCCAGCTCGAAGAATGCCCCCTTGGCGTCCTGCGCGCGCACCTTGACGTGCTCGGCGCGGGTCACCTTGTCGTAGATGCCGGGCACCGACAGGCAGCCTTCCTCGTACACCGTCTCGCCGTCCTTGTGCAGGAACTCCGGATTGATGAACACGCGCGGCTCGTTGCGGTCCTCGGAGATATCGATCACGATCAGGCGCTGGTGGAAATCCACCTGCGTCGCCGCGAGGCCGATACCCTTGGCCTCGTACATGGTCTCGAACATATTGTCGACCTGCTGCTGCAGCGCGCTGTCGAAGCTGGTTACCGGCCGGGCAACCTTGTGCAAACGCGGGTCGGGGTAATGCAGAATGTTGAGCAGTGCCATAATCAAACCGTTATTCCAGTTGTAGGATGCCGTGACAGGCAACGATAATGTTGCCAGCATCCGGTTTCACTATAAATTACTGAGCCAGTGCCGGTCAGGTGGGGTCAAATCATCAATGTTTAAACCTATTATACCGCTCATCCTCGCGCTGGGCCTCTCTGCCGCCGCATTTGCCGACACCCTGGTGCTGCGGCCAGATGCGCCGCAACGCTACGTGGTCAAGCGCGGTGACACGCTGTGGGACATCTCCGGCCGCTACCTGACCGCGCCGTGGAAATGGCCACAGCTGTGGAACATGAACCGCGACGAGGTGAAAAACCCGCACTGGATCTATCCCGGCAACGTGCTGTACCTGGAAATGGTCGACGGCAAGCCGCGGCTGCGCCTGGACAGCAGCGCGCTGCGCGTGGTCAAGCTGTCGCCGCGGGTGCGCGCCGAGCAGCTGGACAGCGCCATTCCCACCATCCCGGCCCGGATCATCGACCCCTTCCTCAAGCGCCCGCTGCTGATCGAGGACGAGGCCAGCTACCTGCAGTCGCCGAAAATCATCGCCGGCCCCGACAACCGCGTGATCCTGTCCACCACCGACCGCGCCTACAGCCAGGGGCTGGATTCCGGCGGCCTGTGGCAGGCCTACCGCCTGGGGCGCACCATCACCGACCCGGACAGCAACGAGGTGCTCGGCCATGAGGCCACCTACGGCGGCGACCTGATGGTCGACAAGCTGGACGAGGTGTCCACCCTCAGCGTGCGCAAGATCGCGGAAGAAGTGCTGGTCGGCGACCACCTGCTGAAGAGCATGCCGGCGCCGCTGCTCAACTACACCCCGCACGAGCCGCCGCCAGAGCTGGAAGGCCGCATCGTCACCAGTTACGCCGGCGTCAACGAGATCGGCCAGCAGTTCAACGTGCTGATCAACCGCGGCGCACGCGACGGCGTCGAGGTCGGCCACGTGTTCGGCATCTACCGCGCACCGCGCCAGATCAGCGTCGACAAGAAGCAGCAGGTGACCCTGCCCAGCGAGAAAGTCGGCCGCCTGATCGTGTTCCGCGTGTTCAACAAGGCCTCCTACGCGCTGGTGCTGGACGCCACCCAACCGATCATGATCAAGGACCGCATCGCGCAACCGTGACCCAGCAAACCCTGCTCGACTGGGCCACGCTGGCGCTGACACCCGGCATCGGCCCGCAACGCTTCCTGCAGCTGCTGCAGCGCTTCGGCGATGCCGGCCACGCCTGCCGTGCCGGCCACGGCCAGCTGCGCGACATCCTCGACAGCAAGACGCTGGCGGCACTGGACGCCGGTGACGGCGCCCGCGCCGCCGAGGCGGCGCTGCAGTGGGCAGCGGGTGCAGACTGCCACCTGCTGACGCTCAACGACGACGACTACCCGTGCCAGCTGGCCGAAGCCGGCAGCGCCCCGCCGCTGCTGTTCGCCCGCGGCCGGCGCAGCCTGCTGGCGCAGCCGATGCTGGCGGTGGTCGGCAGCCGCCACGCCACGCCGCAGGGCGCGGACAATGCCCGCGACTTTTCCCAAAGGTTGGCCGCGCACGGCTACAGCATCGTCAGCGGCCTGGCCGGCGGCATCGACGCCGCCGCGCACGAGGGTGCGCTGCCCGAGGCCGCCAGCACCATCGCCGTGATCGGCACCGGCATCGACCGCGTCTATCCGGCGCGCAACCGCGAGCTGGCGCACCGCATCGCCGGCCACGGCCTGATCCTGTCCGAGTTCGCGCTCGGCACCCCGCCGCTGGCCGGCCACTTCCCGCAGCGCAACCGCATCATCGCCGGTCTCGCCCGCGGCTGCCTGGTGGTCGAGGCCGCGCCGCAGAGCGGCTCGCTGATCACCGCGCGACTGGCGCTGGAAGCCGGCCGCGACGTGATGGCCATCCCCGGCTCCATCCACAACCCGCAGGCGCGCGGCTGCCACCGCCTGATCCGGGACGGCGCCCGGCTGGTGGAAAGCGCCGACGACGTGCTGGACGAGATCGGCCGCCTGCCTGCAGCCCCCTACGCCAAGGCCACGGCCACGCCCGCCGCCAGCGATGCCGACGCGCACCCCTTGCTGGCCGCCATCGGCTACGACCCGGTCGACAGCGACACCCTGGCGGCACGACTCAAGTTGACGGCAGGGGAGCTTTACGCGATGCTTCTTGAGCTTGAGCTGGCCGGACACATCGAAAGTCTGGACGGCGGGCGCTACCAGCGCCGATCACCGGCGCCAAGCCGTCCCACCTAACCCGATGATTAAATAACGATGTTTGATGTTCTCGCCTATCTTCTCGAAGAATTCAACGACCCCGCAGCCTGCCCGGAACGTGACGACCTCGGTCGCCAGCTGGCAGCGGCCGGCTTTGAAAACGAGGAAATCAGCGACGCGCTGGACTGGCTGGACGGCCTGAACCAGCTCAATGACGGCAGCTACGACGGCGCCGACGCCGGCAGCGGTTTCCGCTGCTTCAGTGCGGAAGAAAACGACCGCCTCAGCGGCGAGATCCGCGGCCTGATCCTGTTCCTGGAAGCCAACGGCGCGCTGTCGCCGGCACAGCGCGAAATGCTGATCGACCGCCTGCTGGCGATGCCGGACGACGAGATCAGCCTGCCCACCGCCAAGCTGGCCGCACTGATGGTGCTGTGGGCGCAAGGTGCGGAACTGCCGATCCTGCTCGGCGAAGACCTGCTGTGCGCACTGCACGGCGAACCCACGATGCAATAAGAACGTGTTCACGATCTAGCGAGCTAGAGCGAGACAAGGCGAAAACGGCTGAGGAAGCGGAATTTACAAGTAGTAAATGAGCATTCCGAAGCCGTTTTCAACGCAGTATTGCCGAAGCGCAGCAGATCGCGAACAGGTTCTAAGCCCCGGCTGCGGACCTCAAAGGTTGGCCGCAGCGGAAAAACGCCCGATCAAGAGCGCAAACCTTGCGCTCTTGTTTTGTTTGATGAATACACAATATTGTCGTGCCCCCCGGCGCACTACCGAAAACAGACCGTTATGCCCTCAAACCTGCTGATTGTCGAATCGCCGTCCAAGGCGAAAACGCTGAAAAAATACCTGGGTCCGGACTTCGAAGTCCTCGCCTCCTACGGTCACGTCCGCGACCTGGTGCCGAAGAACGGCGCCGTCGATCCGGAAAAAGACTTCGCGATGAAATACCAGGTCGTGGCGCGCAACAGCAAGCACGTTGATGCCATCGTCAAGGCAGTGGCCGAGGTGGACCATGTCTATCTGGCGACTGACCCGGACCGCGAAGGCGAGGCGATTTCCTGGCACCTGGTGGAAATCCTCAACAAGAAAAAACTGCTCAAGGACAAGACCGCGCAACGGGTGGTGTTCCACGAGATCACCAAGAACGCGGTGCTGGACGCCATCGCCAACCCGCGCGCCATCGCGCAGGATCTGGTCGACGCGCAGCAGGCGCGCCGCGCGCTGGATTACCTGGTCGGCTTCAACCTGTCGCCGCTGCTGTGGAAAAAGATCCGCCGTGGCCTGTCCGCCGGCCGCGTGCAAAGCCCGGCGCTGCGCCTGATCTGCGAACGCGAGAACGAGATCAAGGCCTTCGTCGAGCAGGAATACTGGTCGGTGCACCTGGACAGCCACAAGGGCCGCACCAAGTTCAGCGCCAAGCTGACCACGCTGGCCGGCACCCGGCTCGACCAGTTCGCGCTGCCCAACGAGGCGGAACAGGCCGGCGTGCTGGCCCGCCTGCAGGGCCACGACGCGGTGGTCACCAGCATCGAGAAGAAAAAGAAATCGCGCAGCCCGGCCGCGCCGTTTACCACTTCGACGCTGCAGCAGGAGGCGGTGCGCAAGCTGGGCATGACCACCGACCGCGCGATGCGTACCGCGCAGCAGCTGTATGAGGGCGTGGACATCGGCCAGGGCACCGTCGGCCTGATCACCTATATGCGTACCGACTCGGTGGCGCTGGCCAACGAGGCGGTCGAGGAAATCCGCGGCTACATCGGCGAGCGCTTCGATACCGAGCACCTGCCGAAGAACCCGGTGGCGTACAAGAACAAGTCCAAGAACGCGCAAGAGGCGCACGAGGCGGTGCGGCCGACCTCCATCCTGCGCACGCCGGAGGCGATGAAGCCGTTCCTGACCTCCGACCAGTTCAAGCTCTACGACATGATCTGGAAGCGGACGCTGGCCTGCCAGATGGCCCCGGCCAAGTTCGACACCACCAGCGTCGACATCAGCGTCGGCGAAGGCATCTTCCGCGCCAGCGGCCAAGTACTGGTGTTCGCCGGCTTCCTGTCGGTGTACGAGGAAGACGTGGATGACGCCGAAGATGAAGAAAACGCCAAGCTGCCGCTGCTGAACGAAGGCGACGCGCTGCCGGTGGACAAGCTGTACGGCGAGCAGCACTTTACCCAGCCGCCACCGCGCTTCTCCGAAGCATCGCTGGTGAAATCGCTGGAAGAGTTCGGCATCGGCCGGCCGTCGACCTATGCCAGCATCATCTCGACGCTGAAGGATCGCGAATACGTGATCCTGGACAAGAAGCGCTTCTACCCAACCGACACCGGCGACATCGTCAACAAGTTCCTGACCGAGCACTTCGCGCAGTACGTCGACTACAACTTCACCGCCAAGCTGGAAAACCAGCTCGACGAGATTGCCAGCGGCACGCGGCAGTGGGTGCCGGTGATGGACAGCTTCTGGAAAGGTTTCTCCAAGCAGCTGACCGAGAAGGAAGGCATCAGCCGCGCCGAAGTCACCACCGAAAGCCTGGACGAAGCCTGCCCGAAATGCAGCAAGCCGCTGTCGATCAAGTTCGGCAAGCGCGGCCGCTTCATCGCCTGTACCGGCTACCCGGACTGCGACTACACCCGCAACGTCGGCGAGACCGCGGAACAGGCCGCCGCCGAGGCGGAAGCACCGACCATCATCGAAGACCGCACCTGCCCGGAGTGCGGCGGCGAGCTGCACATCAAGAAGGGCCGCTACGGCAAGTTCATCGGCTGCGCCAACTATCCGAAGTGCAAGCACATCGAGCCGCTGGAAAAACCGCGCGACACCGGCGTGCAGTGTCCGGAATGCAAGACCGGCAGCCTGATCGAGCGCAAGAGCCGCTACGGCAAGCTGTTCTACAGCTGCAACACCTATCCGAAGTGCAAGTACGCGACCTGGAACCCGCCGGTGGCCGAACCGTGCCCGCAGTGCCACTGGCCGATTCTGACCATCAAGACCACCAAGCGCCGCGGCACCGAAAAGGTTTGCCCGCAGAAGGAATGCGGCTACGCCGAACAGATCGCGCCGCCGGAAGGCAAGGAAGAAGCCTGATCCCGTCCCTGCCCTGCCACCAAAACGCCGCTGACCTCAGCGGCGTTTTTTTATGGCCCGTCGCGCGCTTGCGGCCAACGTTGGCCGCAAAAAAACCGCCGCGGCGGCAAGGCCGGGCGGCGGTGACGGGGTGAGCGCGGGCTCAGGCGCGGGCCACGATCTGCTGCACGCTGCCGTCCAGCGCCATCAGGTAGCTCTCCACCTGCAGCTGCGGATGCTTTTGCAGGATCGCCTTGCGCAGCACCATCAGCGTTTCGGCATGGACGCGGGTTTCCTTGTCCGGCGCCTGGCCGAAGTCCTCGCCCAGCACCACCTTGTAGGCGCCGCAGTCGCGGTGGTCGAGCAGCATCACCTTGTGGATGTGGTGCAGGCTGATGGCGACGTCGAGGTGCTCCCAGAACGCGGTATTCCACGCCGGGAACTTGCCGGTCACCGCGCCGAGCGAGGCGCCGGCCAGCACGATGTGGTCGTACTTGTCCTTCATGCCCTTGCCGGCCATGAAGCGCTCGGTGTCGTCGACCAGCCGGTAATCCATGCACGACAGCAGCAGCGCCTCGGTGCCGCCGGCGGCGTATGCCGTACGCGGCAAGAAGCTGCCCAGCAGCGCCGCGGCGCCGCCCATGGCCGCGAGTTTCACGAACTGGCGCCGGCCGATCGGCTGCGCCGCGCTGCCGTGGCAGTCAACCGCCGGCCTCTGTGGTGCTTGGCACATCACATCCCCTCTCTCGTGTCCGGCCCTGCCGCAGCGTCTGCGGCGCGGCGGATCAGGCTTTCTTGACGAATTCCGACTTCAGCTGCATGGCGCCGATGCCGTCGATCTTGCAGTCGATGTCGTGATCGCCGTCGACCAGGCGGATGCTCTTCACCTTGGTGCCGACCTTGACCACCAGCGACGAACCCTTGACCTTCAGGTCCTTGATCACGGTCACGCTGTCGCCGTCCTGCAGCACGTTGCCGTTGGCATCGCGCACCACGCGCTGCGGCTCGGCCTCTTCCGTGGCCGCGGCATCGGCGGACCACTCATGGGCGCACTCGGGGCAGACGAACATCGCGCCGTCCTGGTAGGTGAATTCCGAGCTGCACTGCGGGCATTGGGGCAAATTAGTCATGCTGTACCTTGTTTCTGAATGTGGCGGCCGCAGCGCCCCGGGCGCATCAACAACCCTGCAAACGGTGCGGTCTTTACGAGTGCCGTATTATCCGCCAGCCACCACGCTTTTCGCCAGCAAAAGGCGCAGTCTTGTCATTACCGGCTGCCGCGCGCGACAGCCGGCGCGCACGTCGCACTCGCCCTCCCGCCGCGCCGGCGCATGGCGGGTTTGACAACTTACTGATCAGTAAGTATCTTCGCCAGCAAGGCTGACACATAACCAATAATCAACAACTTGCCTTGCGGCCAACCCTGGCCGCAACGCCGCAACCTACACGAGGGCAACACCATGACGGCTTATCCGCACCTGCTGGCACCACTGGATCTGGGCTTCACCACGCTGAAAAACCGCGTGCTGATGGGCTCGATGCACACCGGACTGGAAGAGGCGCCGCAAGGCTTCGAGAAGATGGCGGCGTTCTACGCCGAGCGCGCGCGCGGCGGCGTCGGCCTGATCGTCACCGGCGGCGTCGGCCCCAACGAGGAGGGCCGCGTGGCCGAAGGCGCCTCGATGCTGGCCGACGCGCACGAGGTGCCGCAGCACCGCATCGTCACCGACGCGGTGCACGCCGCCGGCGGCAAGATCGCGCTGCAGATCCTGCACACCGGCCGCTACAGCTACCAGGAAAACCTGGTATCGGCGTCGCCGATCTGCGCGCCGATCAACTTCTACCGCCCGCGCGAGATGTCGGAAGACGACATCCAGCGCACCATCGCCGATTTCGCCCGCTGCGCGAAACTGGCGCAGGACGCCGGCTACGACGGTGTGGAGGTGATGGGTTCGGAAGGCTATCTGATCAACCAGTTCATCGTGCGCCACACCAACAAGCGCACCGACGACTGGGGCGGCAGCTTCGACAACCGCATCCGCTTCGCGCTGGAAGTGCTGCGTGCGGTGCGGGCCGCGGTCGGCGCCGAATTCATCATCATCTACCGGCTGTCGATGCTGGACCTGGTCAACGACGGCAGCAGCTGGGACGAGGTGGTGCAGCTGGCGCAGCAGGTGGAACAGGCCGGCGCCACCATCATCAACACCGGCATCGGCTGGCACGAGGCGCGGGTGCCGACCATCGCCACCAGCGTGCCGCGCGGCGGCTTTGCCTGGGTCACCAAACGGCTGATGGGCAAGGTGGGCATTCCGCTGATCACCACCAACCGCATCAACACCCCCGAAGTGGCCGAAGACATCCTCGCCAGCGGCTGTGCCGACATGGTGTCGATGGCACGGCCCTTCCTCGCCGATGCCGAGTTCGTGAACAAGGCTGCACAGGGCCGCAGCGACGAGATCAACACCTGCATCGGCTGCAACCAGGCCTGTCTCGACCACATTTTCCAGGGCAAGCTGACCAGCTGCCTGGTCAACCCGCGCGCCTGCCGCGAGACCGAACTCAACTATCTGCCAACCACCACGCCGAAAAAACTGGCGGTGGTCGGCGCCGGCCCCGCCGGCATGGCGTTTGCCACCATCGCCGCCGGGCGCGGCCACGCGGTGACGCTGTTCGACAGCGCCAGCGAGATCGGCGGCCAGTTCAATGTCGCCAAGCAGATCCCGGGCAAGGAAGAGTTCCACGAGACGCTGCGCTACTTCGCGCGCCGTATCGAACTGACCGGCGTCACGCTGCGGCTGAACCAGCGCGTGAGCGCCGCCGAGCTGCAAGGCTTTGACGAGGTGATCCTCGCCACCGGCATCGCGCCGCGGCTACCGGCGATCCCCGGCATCGAGCACCCGAAGGTGCTGAGCTACCTCGACGTGCTCAAGCACGGCAAGAAGGTTGGCCGCAAGGTGGCGATCATCGGTGCCGGCGGCATCGGCTTCGATACCGCCGAATTCCTCAGCCACGAGGGCCAATCCAGTTCGCTGGATACCGCCGCCTTCATGCGCGAGTGGGGGGTGGACATGCAGCTGGCGCACGCCGGCGGCCTGGCGCCGCAGGGGCCGCAGCCGCACCCCAGCCCGCGCGAGATCTACCTGCTGCAGCGCAAGAGCAGCAAGGTCGGCGACGGGCTGGGCAAGACCACCGGCTGGATCCACCGCGCCAGCCTGCAGATGAAGAAGGTGCAGATGATTGCCGGTGTCAGCTACGACAAGATCGACGATGCCGGGCTGCACGTGACCATCAAGGGCGAAGCGCAGGTATTGGCGGTGGACAACGTCATCGTCTGCGCCGGGCAGGATCCGCTGCGCGAACTGCAGCAGCCCTTGCTTGCCGCCGGCAAGACGGTGCACCTGATCGGCGGCGCCGATGTCGCCGCCGAGCTGGACGCCAAGCGCGCCATCGACCAAGGCGCGCGGCTGGCCGCCAGCATCTGAGCACCGGATAGCGCCCGTCCGGCGTGCCGTCACGGCGCGCCGGGTGCGGCCGGTGCCATCTCTCTCCGCTTGCGGCCAACCTGCGCCCAGGGTTGGCCGCAATGCTGCATCGCAACGGCATTGTTGTGCATTGCCGCATTTCGATAGATTTTTCACCTCGTTTGCGCCAGATCAGTTCCCGTTTTTGCACCCGCCGCGTATTTGCTTCATCATTGGCGAGGCAATCGCGCAATTAAATTCCATTGTCATTGACGATCCTGCCATCGTGTCCATGCCGCAGCGCGCCATGGCGACCCAACGATAACGAGACTGGATGGATGGCCAAGAACCTACTGACCGCCGGCCTGCTGTGGCTGTGCCTGCTGGCAAGCGCGCACGCCGCCGCCTCGCTGGTGCTGGGCGTGGTGCCCTATATGTCGGCCCGCAAGCTGGCCACGCTGTACGAGCCGCTGCGCGCCGAGCTGGAACGCACCCTGCAGCAACCGGTGACGCTGGAAAGCGCCGCCGACTACAGTTTTTTCCTCGAGCGCACGCGCCAGGGGCGCTACGACATCATCGCCACCTCGCCCTACTTCGGCCGCCTGGCGCAGCTGGAGCAGGACTACCAGCCGCTGGCGCGACCGCTGGCCGACCTGGAGCCGCTGCTGGTCACCCGCCGTGACGGCATCCGCGAGCTGGCGCAGCTGCGCGGCCAGACGGTGTCTACCAGCGACCGTCTGGCCAACCTGACCCTGGCGGCACAGCGCTACCTGAGCCAGGCCGGCTATCACCCCGGCCAGCACCTCGTCATCCACCCCACCGGTAGCCACGCCAATTCGCTGGCGGCGCTGCTGAGCGGCGAGTCGGCGGCCGCCATCATCTCGGTCAGCGCACTGCACCAGTTCGGCGGCGACATCCATACCAGGATCCGCATCCTGGCCCGGCTGCCGCACACCACGCCGCAGCTGTACCTCGGCCACAAGCGCCTCGGCAGCGCGCGGCTGGCGCGGCTGCAGCAACGGCTGCTGACCTTTGCCAATGACACGCCGCAGGGGCGCGCCTTCAGCCGCGACCTCAACCACGGCGGCCTGCGCCCGGTCAGCGAGCAGGACATGCGCGCGCTGGACCCATTCGTCAGGGATCTGAAAGGACTGCTGCGATAATGCGTCTGCCGCTGCGTCCCCGTTCGCTGAAATGGGCCATCATCCCGGTGCTGCTGCTGATCCAGCTGCTGGTGTTTGCCGGCATCGCCTGGCAGAGCGTGCGCGTGCTGCAGGACACCGCGGTGGCGCAGACGCAGCTGCGCACCCGCAGCCTGCACAGCGAGCTGCAGGCTGCGCTGATCGCGCCGTTGCTGGAGCGCGACTTCATCACGCTGCAGGAGATCGCCAGCGAGCTGACCCACGGTGGCGACATCGCCTACCTGATCATCCGCGACTCCAGCGGCAAGGAGCTGGCGCGCGCCGGCCTCGCCGACGGCCTGCAGCCGCAAGCGGACCGCTCGCTGCCGGACAGCGACGACGACATCTTCGACACCCGCTTCAAGATCAGCCAAGGCCAGATCCAGGCCGGCCTGCGGCAGAGCGAATCCAGCCGCATGCTCAGCGGCCTCGCGCAGCGCACCGGGCCGCTGATCGTCGCCGGCATCATCCTCGCCACCGGCTGGATGATCTGGGTCACGCTGTGGCTGAGCCGGCGGCTGCAATACCTGTCCCTCGCCGCCGAGGCACTGGGGCAAGGCAAGCTGCTGACGCGGGCGCCGGAAAGCCGCCACGACGAGATCGGCCGCCTCGGCGCCGCCTTCAACCGCATGGCGGCGGCGGTGCAGTCCGCCGACGAGCACTGGGCCAAGAGCCAGCGCTTTGCCGACATGCTGCTGATGGCAATCCCGATCCCGATGTTCTACAAGGACGCGCAGGGGCGCTTCCTCGGCTGCAACGCCGCCTTCACCCGCGTCACCGGCTACGGTCGCATCGACATCCGCGGCAAGACCCCGGCCGAGCTGTGGCCGGCCGACATCGCCGCGGTGCACTGCCTGCACGACGCCGAACTGCTCGCCGGCCAGCCGCACCTCGACTACCAGGCCAGCATCGTCACCCAGCGCCAGCAGCGCCGCGAGGTGATCCTGTCCAAGGACGTGTTCTACAACGACCACGGCGACATCGCCGGCATCATCGGCGCCTGGAACGACATCACCGAGCAGACCCGCGCCGAAGAACGGCTGCGGCTGCTGGCCGGCGTGTTCAAGCACTCCCACGACGGCATCATCATTGCCGATGCCCGCGGCCGGCTGCTGGACGTCAACCGCGCCTGCTGCAGCATCACCGGCTACGAGCGCGACGAGCTGATTGGCCATACCCCGCGCAAGCTGCAGTCAGCACGCCACGACTCGGTGTTCTACCTCGCCATGCGCGACAAGCTGCAGAGCAGCGGCCACTGGCAGGGCGAGATCTGGAACCGGCGCAAGGATGGCGAGGTGGCACCGCTGCTGCTGTCGGTGTCGGTGATCCACGACCAGTCCGGCAATGTGCGCCACTACATCGCGGTGTTCGCCGACATCACGGTGATGAAGGCGCAGGAAAACCGGCTGGCGCAGATGGCGCACCACGACCCGCTCACCCAGCTACCCAACCGCGTGCTGCTGGCCGACCGCATGAAGGTGGCCATCGCCCAGGCGCAGCACAGCGGCCACTGGCTGGCGATCTGTTTCATGGATCTGGACGGTTTCAAGGCGGTCAACGACCGCTACGGCCACGAGGTCGGCGACCGCCTGCTGGTGCAGGTCGCCGAGCGGCTGCAGCACACGCTGCAGGGCGGCGACACCCTGGCGCGGCTGGGCGGCGACGAGTTCGTGCTGCTGCTGTCCGGCCTACCCGACCTGCAGACCTGCCGCCACAGCCTGCAGCGGGTACTGGACACCGTCGCCCACCCGGTCTTGCTGGGCGACATCCACATCGAGATCTCGGCCAGCATCGGCGTCACGCTGTATCCGCAGGACGAGCAGGACCCGGACACCCTGCTGCGCCACGCCGACCAGGCGATGTACCAGGCCAAGGAAAAGGGTCGCAACGGCTACCAGATCTTCGACGCCGAGCACGACCGCCAGAGCCGCTTCCGCCAGGAAGGGCTGGGGCGGCTGGCGCAGGCGCTGCAGCAAGGCGAGCTGTGCCTGTTCTACCAGCCCAAGGTCAATATGCGCGACGGCAGCGTGGTCGGCGCCGAGGCGCTGATGCGCTGGCAGCATCCGGACAAGGGCCTGCTGACCCCGGCCCACTTCCTCGACGACGCCGAAGGCAGCCCGCTGGATATCGCGCTGGGCGAATGGGTGCTGCGCAGCGCGCTGGCGCAGATGCGCTTCTGGCAGGCGCAGGGCATGACGCTGCCGGTCAGCGTCAACATCTCCGCCTATCACCTGCAGCAGGACAACTTCGCCGAACGGCTGGCGGCGCTGCTGGCGGAATACCCGGAGTTGCCGGCCGGGATGCTGGAAATCGAGGTACTGGAAAGCACCGCGCTGAAGGACATCACCCGCGTCGGCGCGCTGATGACCACCTGCCGCGAGCTGGGGGTGGAGTTCTCGCTCGACGACTTTGGCACCGGCTACTCCTCGCTGCTGTACCTGAAGCGGCTGCCGGCCGGCAAGCTGAAGATCGACCAGTCCTTCATCCGCGACATGCACGAGGACGGCGACGACCTCGCCATCGTGCAGGGCATCATCGGATTGTCGGAGGCGTTCAGCCGCTCGGTGGTGGCCGAGGGCGTGGAAAGCATCGAGCACGGCAGCCTGCTGCTGCACATCGGCTGCGACCACGCGCAGGGCTTCGGCATCGCGCGACCGATGCCGGCGGACGCGCTGCTGGGCTGGGCGCAGCAGTGGCAGGGCGCCGCCGCCTGGCAGCTGGCCAGCAAACGGCGCTGGACCGGCGACGACACCAAGCTGTTCAACCTGGAGCTGGCGCACCGCCAGGCCAGCAACCGCCTGATCGACTGGCTGCAGCAGGGATCGCGCGAGCTGCCGCAGCAGGAGAACGGCAACAGCTACCGCGATTTCGACAACTGGTATCACGGTGCCGGCAGCGCCTACTTCGGCCAGCACCCGCTGTACCACCGCATCGGCCAGCTGCACCAGCAGCTGTACACCCTGAACGAGCGGGTGCTGACCTGGCGCCAGTTCGAACTGCAGGATGCCGACGAGCAGACCGTGAGCCAGCTGCAGCAACTGCGCGACGAACTGCAGCAGCAGGTGCGCCAGCTGCTGGATGCGCCGGCGACCGCGGCGGCAGCGGCTGCGGCGAAAAGCGCCGCCGAAGTGATGATCTGAGCGGCGGCGTCAGCGCGCCCGCCGCCTCAGCGCCAGACGCCCAGGGTTGGCCGCAACGCCGTCAGCGCAGTGGCAGCGCCTTCATCAGCGCCGCCTCGCTCACCAGCCCGGCGAGGCGCGTCAGCGGCCGACCCTGCTCGTCCAGCACCACGGTAAACGGCAGCCCGCCGCTGCGGTTGCCCAGCGCACGCATCAGCGCGATGCCCTCACCGTCGCTCATCAGCACCGGATAGCTGACCGGCAGCTGCTTCAGGTAGGCCGCCACCTCGCCCGGCTGGTCCAGCGCGATGCCGACGAAGCGCACCTGGCGTGCGGCCAACCTTGGCGCCAGCGCCGACAGCAGCGGCATCTCCTTGCGGCACGGCGCGCACCAGGTGGCCCAGAAATTCACCACCGTGGTCTTGCCCTGGTAGCGGGCAAAGCTGGCCGGCTTGCCGTTAAGCTCGGTCAGCACGGCGCTGTCCAGCAGGCCGCCGGCCACGGCACCCAGCGGCAGCAGCAACAGGCCGCCCAGCAGCAGGCGGCGCGAAAGCATGGTTTTTACAGACATCAGTTTATTCCGGAGTAATGCGTCAGATGGCGTTAGATCGCCACCAGTACGCCACAGTTCAGCGCGGCACGGCCGCGGCTTCGTGATAGAATGGTCGATTCCCCTTCTGTTGACGCACGGGCCATGTCCATTCTCGTTTGCGGGGCGCTAGCCTACGACACGCTGTTCAATTTCGAAGACCGCTTCGATAACCATATTCTGCCCGATCAGCTGCACAAGATCTCGACCACCTTCAAGGTGCCGACCATGCGCCGCGAGTTTGGCGGCCCGGCCGGCAACATCGCCTACAGCCTGTGCCTGCTCGGCGAGACGCCGCTGGTGATGGGCGCGGTGGGCGAGGACTTCGAGCCCTACCGCCAGCACCTGAAGCGCGCCGGCGTCGACGACCGCTTCATCCGCACCATCCGCGGCCAGTACACCTCGCAGTGCTTCGGCATCGCCGACAAGGATGGCAACCAGCTGATGGCCTTCCATCCCGGCGCCATGGACCACGCCACCATCAACCACATCGCCGACGTGCCACAGCGCATCGAGGTGGCGATTGTATCGCCTGGCGGCCACGCCGCCTTCCTGCAGCACACCCGCGAGCTGCACGAGGCCGGCATCCCGTTCATCTTCGACCCCGGCCAGGAGCTGCCGCTGCTGTCGCGTGAGGAACTGAACGAGATCGTGGAGCTGGCCAGCTACGTCGCCATCAACGACTACGAGAGCGAGCTGATGCGCGAACGCGCCGGGCTGCCGGTGGAAGTGCTGGCCGGCAAGGTCGAGGCGCTGATCGTCACCCGTGGCTCCAAGGGTGCCGAAATCTACGCCGACGACACCATCCACCTGATTCCGCGGGTGCAGATGCCGATCAAGCCGCTCGATCCGATGGGCTGCGGCGACGCCTTCCGCGCCGGCCTGCTGTACGGCATCAAGCAGGGGCTGGACTGGAAAACCACCGGCCGCCTCGCCAATGTCATCGGCGCGATCAAGGTCACCAGCCACGGCCCGCAGAACCACTTTTTCGACTGGGAAAAACTGCGCGCGCTGTACCAGCAGGCCTATAACGAACCGTGGCCGCTGTAAGCCGCCCGCGCTGAATCCGACTGGCGACCATCGGCGCGATGGCAGGCCGGCAACTGCCGCAGGCGACGGCATTTGCCGGCCTGTTTGCATTTTGACTTGAATAAGCCCTGTCGCGACCCCACCATCCTGCAGTTAAACTGACACTCATCGATTGACGGGCAAGAGAGGGATTCATGACTGTACCGCACCTGACCACGGCACTCACCGGACCGTTACTGGAACTGGAAAGCCGCATCCTGGCGGCACAGCCGCACATCGAGCACTGGTTCCGCAAGCAGTGGAACAACCACGCCGCCCCGTTCTACGGCTCGGTTGACCTGCGCAACAGCGGTTTCAAGCTGGCTCCGGTGGACATGAACCTCTTTCCCGGCGGCTTCAACAACCTGAATCCTGACTTCCTGCCGCTGGCGGTGCAGGCGGCGCAGAGCGCGGTGGAGCGAGCCTGTCCGGAAGCGAAGAGCATCCTGCTGATCCCGGAAAACCACACCCGCAACACCTACTACCTGCAGAACGTGGCGGCGCTGGTGCACATTTTCCAGCAGGCCGGGTTGAAGGTGCGCCTGGGCTCGCTGAACCCGGAAATCACCGAACCGACGCAGCTGACTGCCGCCAACGGCGACATCATCACCGTCGAGCCGCTGGAGCGGCGCGGCAACCGCGTGGTGCTGGCCGACGGTTTCAGCCCCTGCATCGTGCTGCTCAACAACGACCTCTCCGCCGGCCTGCCCGACATCCTGAAGAACATCGAACAGAACCTGCTGCCGCCGCTGCACGCCGGCTGGGCGGTGCGGCGCAAGACCAACCACTTTGCCGCCTACGACAAGGTGGTCGCCGACTTCGCGCAGATGCTGTCGATCGACCCGTGGCTGATCAACCCCTACTTCTTCGCCGCCAAGGGCCTCGACTTCCAGTCGCGCCAGGGCGAGGACCAGCTCGCCGAGCTGGTGGAACAGATGCTGGAAAAAATCCGCATCAAGTACCGCGAATACGGCATCAGCCACGAACCGTACGTGATCGTGAAGGCCGACGCCGGCACCTACGGCATGGGCATCATGAGCGTGAAGAGCGGCGACGAGGTACGCGGCCTCAACCGCAAGGCGCGCAACAAGATGGCGGTGGTGAAGGAAGGACTGGAAGTCAACGAAGTCATCGTGCAGGAAGGGGTGTACACCTTCGAATGCGTCAACGACGGCGTCGCCGAGCCGGTGGTGTACATGATGGACCGCTATGTGATCGGCGGCTTCTACCGCGTGCACACCGGGCGCGGTGTCGACGAAAACCTCAACGCCCCCGGCATGCAGTTCGTGCCGCTGTCGTTCGAAGAGCACTGCCTGCCCGACCACAAGGCGGCGCCGAACGACGCCCCCAACCGCTTCTACGCCTACGGCGTGATCGCGCGACTGGCGATGCTGGCCGCCGCGCTGGAGCTGGAAGCGACCGACCCTGACGCCGAGTGAGGCCCGAATGAAAATCCTGTTCATTGCCGACCCGCTGGCCGGCTTCAAGATCAAGAAAGACAGCACCTTCGCGATGATGGAAGCGGCGGCAGCACGCCAGCACGCGATCTACTTCTGCGAGGCACGCGACATCGCCATCGAGGGCGGCCGCATCCAGGCCGACGTCGTCAGCGTCAGCCTCACCGGCAAGGACGGCAAGGACTGGTTCCGCGCCAGCGACGGGCAGCGCCTGCCGCTGAATTCGTTCAGCGCGGTGGTGATGCGCAAGGACCCGCCGTTCGACCTGGAGTACCTGTACGCCACCCAGCTGCTGACGCTGGCCGAGGCCGAGGGTGCGCGCGTGTTCAACAAGGGCCAGGCGCTGCGCGACTTCAACGAGAAGCTGGCCATCCTCAACTTTGCCGAGTTCACCGCGCCGACGCTGGTCACCTCGCAACCGTCGCGGCTGCTGGCCTTCGTGCGCCAGCACCACGACGCGATCCTCAAGCCGCTGGACGGGATGGGCGGCAGCAGCATCTTCCGTGCGCGGCCGGACGATCCGAACCTGAACGTGATCATCGAAACCCTGTCCGAACAGGGCCAACGCACCATCATGGCGCAGCGCTACATCCCGGAAATCCGCGACGGCGACAAGCGCATCCTGGTGATCGACGGCGTGCCGGTCGACTACTGCCTGGCGCGCATCCCGCAGGGCGGCGACAACCGCGGCAACCTCGCCGCCGGCGGCCGTGGCGAAGTGCGGCCGCTGAGCACGCGCGACCGCGAGATCGCCGAGGGGCTGGCGCCGGAGCTGAAACAGCGCGGCATCCTGCTGGCCGGGCTGGACGTGATCGGCAACTACCTGACCGAAGTCAACGTCACCAGCCCGACATGTTTCCGTGAAATCATGAACCACAGCGACATCGACGTCGCCGGCCTGTTCATCGATGCGCTGGAACGCGCGGTGACGGAACGGCGCTGATGCGGCCAACCTGCTTCACCACAAGGGCGGCACTGGCCGCCCTTGTCATGTCCGGCCTCACCGCCTGCAGCGAGCCGCCAGCGCCGTGGCAGCAGGAAAGCTACGTGTTCGGCACCCGTGTCGAGCTGAAGCTCAACGCCGCCACGCCGGCGCAGGCGCAGCAGGCCGCCGCCGCGGTGCTGGCCGAGCTGGACCGGCTGCACCGGCTGCTGCACCCGTGGCAGCCGGACAGCGATGCCGGCCGCCTGAACCGCGCCCTCGCCAGCGGCCAGCCGTACCGGCCGTCGCCGGAACTGCTGGAACTGTTGCGCAACGGACAGGCGCTGGAGGCACGCAGCGACGGGCTGTTCTCGCCGGCGATCGGCCGGCTGGTGGCGCTGTGGGGTTTTCACCAGGACACGCCGGCGAGCACGGCCGTGGACATGACGGCGCTGCAGGCGCTGGTGGCGAGCCGGCCGCGCCTGCGCGACCTGCGCATCAGCGCCGACGGCGAGGTGCGCAGCGACAAGCGCACGCTGCAGGTCGACGTCGGCGGCATGGCCAAGGGCTGGGCGCTGGATCGCGCACGGCGGCAATTGCAGACCGCCGGCATCCGTTCAGCGTTGCTTAATATTGGCGGCAATATCATGGCGCTGGGGCAGAAAGCCGACGGCACGCCGTGGCAGGTCGGCATCCGCCACCCGCGCCGCAACGAGGCGATGGCGACGCTGCCGCTGCACGACGGCGAGGCGATCGGCACCTCCGGCGACTACCAGCGCCATGTGCTGCGCGACGGTCGCCGCCATTGCCACCTGATCGACCCGCGCGACGGCAACAGCGACTGCCGCCTGCAGTCGGCGACGGTGCTGATCGCGCCGGCAAGCGACGCCGGGCTGCGCTCCGACGTCGCCAGCAAACCGCTGTATCTGGACGGGCCAGGGTTGGCCGCACGCCATGCGCGCGCGCTGGGCGTGGCCGGCTGGCTGCTGATCGACGGACAGGGCCGCGCGTGGCTGAACCCCGCGCTGGCCGCACGGCTGCACTGGCGCGTGGCGCCGGACAGCATTACCGAAACAGGAAACGGATGACACCGCATCAAGAAAGCCCGTTCAAGGGCAAGACCGGCCTACGCCGCCTGCTGAATGCCTTCGGCTACTCGCTGGACGGCCTGCGCGCCGCCTTCCGCCACGAGGACGCCTTCCGCCAGTTGTCGCTGCTGGCGCTACTGCTGGTGCCGCTGGCACTGTTCGTGGTCGATGCCACGCCGCTGGCACGCGCACTGCTGGTGGCCAGCTCCATCGCCACGCTGATCATCGAGCTGCTCAATTCCGCGATCGAGGCGGCGGTGGACCACACCTCGCTGGAACGCCACCCGCTGGCCAAGCGCGCCAAGGACATGGGCAGCGCGGCGCAGCTGCTCGGCCTCGTCAACCTGCTGCTGGTATGGGGACTGGTGCTATTTGGTTGAGAACCTGCTCACGATCTGCTGCGGCTGATCTCAATGGAGGGCGTACGGCGTTGAAAACGGCTTCGGCATGCGTGTTTACATCCAGCTAAACGCCGCTTCCTCAGCCATTTTCGCCTTGTCTCGCTCTAGCTCGCGAGATCGTGAACACGCGCTGAACGGCAGACGCGGTTAAGCCAGGCCAGCAGATCGGCCTCGAACTCGGCGCGGTTGGTCTCGTGGTGCATCTCGTGGCGGGCGCCGGGATACACCGTCACCGTCACGTCGCGCAGCCCGGCCTTGCGGTAGCGCCGCGCCAGCTGGCCGAGGCCGAACTTGCCGAGGCTGACCGGATCGCGGCTGCCGGCCTGCAGCCATACCGGGCAATCGTGCAGGCCGCGCCCGGCGGCCTCGCCCTGCTCCAGCGCGATGATGCCGCCGAACAGGTCGATCCACAGCTGCGGCGTCGGAAACTGGCCGCACAGCGGATCGGCGAGATAGGCGTCCACCTGCGCCGCATCGCGCGACAGCCAGTCCAGCGTGGTGCGCGTCGGCATGAAGCCAAGATTGAAGCTGCCGAACACCAGCGCCGTCATCAGCCGGCTGGGGCTGGCGGCGCCGCCCAGCCTTGCGGCCAACCTTGCCACGCCGCGCATCAGCCGTGCCAGCACCCGCTGGCGATAGCCGGTGGCGGACAGCACCATGCCGGACAGGCGCTGGCCGTAGCGCAGGAAAAAGGCGCGCGCCACGAAGCTGCCCATGCTGTGGCCGTACAGCACCAGCGGGGTCTGCGGATGCGCCGCCGCGGCATGATCGACCACCTCGCGCAGGTCATCGACCACCAGCGACCAGCCGTCGTGCGCGGCGAACCAGCCCGGCAGCGGCGCCTCGCGGCCGTGGCCGCGGTGGTTGTGGGCGTAGACCCAGTAACCGGCGGCCGCCAGCCGCCCGGCCAGCACGTCGTAGCGCTCGGCGTGCTCGCTCATGCCGTGGGCAATCACCAGCACGCCGCGCGGCGCCTGCTGCGTCGGCCAAGACACACCGTGGATCACGTGACCATCGCTGGCCGTCAGCTGAAAAGGCTTCATCGCACACCCTGCAAGCGGGAATCAGAACTTGTCGGCACGCAGCACACCGACATCGGACACGTAGAGGATCAGGCCGTAGTGCGGCAGGTAGGCCTGCTGGCAATGCGCGGCAATCGCCTCCGCCACCGCCGTATCGCATACCACGTCGACGCGGATATTGCCCTCGAACGACCAGCCGCCGCCCTGCACGCCGTGGCTGCCGCCGCCACGGGCATCGCTGACGGTATAGCCGTGGGCGCCGAGCTGCTGCAGCACTTTCACCAGCGGCGCTTCCAGCACCGCCTCGGTGACGATGGTCAACAGTTTCTTGGCATGAAAGGTCATCGCACGCTCCTCAGGCATACAGCCATTGTGTCAGCATCCAGTACAAAGGGATACCGAACAGCAGGTTGAACGGAAAGGTCACCCCAAGGCTGGCCGCCAGCGACAGCGCCGGATTGGCCTCGGGCACCGCAATACGCATCGCAGCCGGGGCGGCGATATAGGAAGACGAGGCGCACAGGGTCGCCAGCAGCAGCGCCCCGCCCGCCGACAGCCCCATGGCGTAGGCGCTGCCAAGGCCAATGCAGGCAAAGCCGAGCGGCACCAGCAACCCGAACAGCACCACGAAGCCGCCCTGGCGCCGCAAGCCGCCGAGCTTGGCCGCCGTCAGCAGCCCCATCTCCAGCAGGAACAGCGACAGCACCGGCTTGAACAGGTCGACGTACAGCGGCGACAGGCTGACTATGCCCACCGGCCCGGCCAGCCAGCCGATCACCAACCCGCCGAGCAACAGCACCATGCTCTTGCCGAGGAAGACCTCGTGCGCCAACTGCCCCCAGCGCAGCTGCTGCCCGTCGCCCAGCCGCGCCAGCAGCACCCCCACCACCAGCGCCGGCATCTCCATCACCGCCAGGAACAGCGTCAGTTGCGGCTCGGCCTCGATGCCCTGCCGCGCGAGGAAGCTGGCCGCAACCGCGAAGGTCACCACACTGACCGAACCGTAATGGGCGGCGGTGGCCGCCGCATCGGCACGGTTCAGCCGCCAGCGCAGGATGCCGAAAGCGAGCAGCGTCAGCAGCGTGCCCAGCAGGATCACCAGCAGCACCTGCAGCAGCACCTGCGGGCTGCCCGTTTTCGCCAGCGCCACGCCGCCCTTCAGGCCGATGGCCAGCAGCAGGAATACCGACAGCGTCTCGTACAGGGCCGGCGGCAGCTTCAGCTCGGAACGCGCCAGGGCCGCGAACAGCCCCAGCAGGAAAAACAGTACGACCGGATCCAGTGTCATCTCACTCCTTTCATTGGCTCGTGATCCTGCCGTCCGGCTGACGGCGGCGTCAGCTGGACAAGGCAGAGAAAGGGAAGTTTCGTGCCGGCGCTCAGGCCTGCAGCGGGGTGTGATCGTAGTTGCGGTTGATCAGCGCGGTCAGCACGTGGTCGCGCCAGGCGCCGTTGAGGAACAGGTAGTCGCGGGCGTGGCCCTCGATCTGGAAGCCGAGCCGCTTCAAAAGCGCGGCGCTGCGCTCGTTCTCCGGCTGGTAGTTGGCCTGCACCCGGTGCAGCTTCAGCGTGCCGAAGGCAAAGGCGATCACCGCCTCCACCGCCTCGCGCATCAGGCCCTGGCCCTGGTGCGCGTGATCGATGTTGTAGCCGAGATGGCAGCCCTGGAACACGCCGCGGCTGATATTGGACAGGCTGACGGTGCCGATCACGCGGCCGGCTTCCTTCTCCGGCATCACCAGGAACAGCGCGCCGCGGCTTTCCTTCCAGTCCATTTCGCGCTGGCGCATGCGCATCGCCCAAAACAGCTCGGTGTAGAACATCCCGCCCGGGGTCGGGTCCCATGGCGCGAAATGCTCGCGGTTGCGCACCTGGTAATCCAGCATGGCACGCGCCCACGCACTTTCCGCCGGCAACAGGTGCAGACGCGCGGTGCTGAGCGATGGCTGGGTGGTTGGCATGTCAGTACTCCGGAAAACGCAAGGAATGGGGAACAAGGTTGGCCGCAGGCCGCCGAAAGTGCGTCAGTATGCCATTGCCGGCGCCGCCCCGCATCCGTGGCGCAGGTGACATAGGCAAACGCCCGTACCGGGGGTACGGGCGTTCAGCGGCAAGCGGGCAGGTGCCAGCCTTAGCCGGTCAGTTTTTCCAGCGCTTCGCGGTACTTGGCGGCGGTCTTCTCGCGCACGTCCAGCGGTACCGCCGGGGCCGGCGCCTGCTTGTTCCAGCCGGAGGCTTCCAGCCAGTCGCGCACGAACTGCTTGTCGAACGACGGCGGGTTGGTGCCTTCGGCATAGCTGTCGGCCGGCCAGAAACGGCTGGAGTCCGGCGTCAGCGCCTCGTCCATCAGCGTCAGGGTGCCGTCTTCGTCGAGGCCGAATTCGAACTTGGTGTCGCAGATGATGATACCGCGGCGGGCGGCGAATTCGGACGCGGTCTGGTACAGCAGGATGGCGGTGTCGCGTACCTTGGCTGCCAGCTCGGCGCCGACGATGGCCTCGCACTGCGCGAAGGTGATGTTCTCGTCGTGATCACCCACCGCCGCCTTGGTCGACGGCGTGAAGATCGGCTGTGGCAGCTTGCTGGATTCCTTCAGCCCGGCCGGCAGCGCGATGCCGCACACGGTGCCGGACTTCTGGTATTCCTTCCAGCCGGAGCCGGCCAGATAGCCGCGCACCACGGCCTCGATCATCACCGGCTTCAGGCGCTTGGCGACCACGCCGCGGCCGGCCACCAGCGGCAGGTCTTCCGCCGACACCACGTCTTCCGGCTTGTCGCCGGTCAGGTGGTTGGGCACCACGTCCTTCAGCGTCTCGAACCAGAAGTTGGAGATCGCGGTCAGGATCTGGCCCTTGCCCGGGATCGGGTCGTCCAGGATCACGTCGAACGCCGACAGGCGGTCGGAGGCGATCATCAGCATGCGCTTGTCGTCGATCTCGTACAGATCGCGCACCTTGCCGGAATAGATTTTCTTCAGGCTGGTCAGTTGGGTCATGAAACTTCCTTCACAAAGCAAACGGCGACGCCTTGTGGGCGTCGCCTGGATTCTTACAAGGTATCCTTCAGCGCGCGCGCCTGGTCCAGCGCGTCGTCGACGTTGGCCGCGAGCACGGTGAAGTGCCCCATCTTGCGGCCGGCACGCGCCTCTTTCTTGCCGTACAGGTGCAGGTGCGCGTTCGGTGCTTCCATCAGCACGTCCCACAGCGGCTCGCCGCCGTCCTCGCGCCACACGTCGCCCAGCAGGTTGACCATCACCACCGGCGACAGCAGCTCGGTACGGCCCGGCAACAGGCCGCACATGGCGCGCACCTGCTGCTGGTACTGGTCGGTGACGCAGGCGTCGATGGTGTAGTGACCGGAGTTGTGCGGCCGCGGTGCGATCTCGTTGACCACCAGACTGTCGTCGGCGAGCACGAAGAATTCCACCGCCAGCACGCCGATGTAGTCCAGCGCTTCGGCCAGCTTCACCGCGTAATCCTGCGCCTGTGCGGCCAAGGTCGGGCTGATGCGCGCCGGCACGATGGACTCGTCGAGGATGCCGTTCTTGTGGATGTTCTCCGACACCGGGAACACCGCCACCTGGGCCGCGCTTACGCGGGTGACGATGGCGGACACTTCCAGTTTCAGGTCCAGCATCTTTTCCAGCACGCAGGCCTGGCCACCGAGGTCGGTGTAGGCGGCGCGGGCTTCGTCGGCGGTCTTGACCCGCACCTGGCCCTTGCCGTCGTAACCGAGACGCGCGGTCTTGAGGATGCCCGGCAGGTAGGGTGCCAGCTCGACCTGGATGTCGGCGACGCTCTCGATGGCCAGATACGGTGCGGTCGGCAGGCCGGCCTTGTTGATCCAGCTCTTCTCGGCGATGCGGTCCTGGGCGATGGCCACGCAGTCGCCGGACGGCGACACGCGCGTGGTTTTCGCCAGCGCGCGCATCGCGTCGGCGTTGACGTTCTCGAATTCGGTGGTTACCGCGGCGCAGCTTGCGGCCAACGTTTGCAACGCGGCGGCGTCATTGAACGGCGCACACAGGTGCACGTCGGCAAAGTCGGCGGCCGGCGCATTGGCGTCCGGGTCCAGCACGGTGACGCGATAGCCCATGCGCTTGGCGGCGGTAACGAACATGCGGCCCAGCTGGCCGCCGCCGAGTATGCCCAGCATCGCCGGGGGCAGGATGGCCGCCATGTCAGTCCACCTCCGGCAGGCTCATCGCCAGCACGGTCTGTTCCTGTTGCTTGCGGAAGGCCTTCAGCTTGGCCGCCAGCTCCGGCTGCGCATTGCCCAGCATCGCCACCGCGAACAGCGCGGCATTGGCGGCACCGGCTTCGCCGATGGCGAAGGTGGCCACCGGAATGCCCTTCGGCATCTGCACGATGGACAGCAGCGAATCTTCGCCGCGCAGGTATTTGGACGGCACCGGTACACCCAGCACCGGAACGTGGGTCTTGGCGGCCAGCATGCCCGGCAGGTGCGCGGCACCGCCGGCGCCGGCGATGATGGCCTTCAGGCCACGCGCTTCGGCTTCTTCGGCGTACTGGAACAGCAGGTCGGGAGTGCGGTGCGCGGAGACGACGCGGGTTTCGAACGCGACACCGAAGTCCTTCAGCACGCGCGCGGCGTTCTGCATGACTTCCCAGTCGCTGTTGCTACCCATCACGATGCCAACTTCGATCATGGAGGCGGGTTCCATCAAGGAGGGGAAAAACGCGATTTTACCTGATTCGGCAAGGGCTTGCCGAGCTGACTTGCAGCCCGTACCCGCGCCGGCGCCACAAAAAAAAGCGGCCGGTGGCCGCTTTTGATGTTTTCGGCGCGCCGGCAGGCCGCTACGTTACAGTTTTGCCAGCCGCTCGCGCGCCTTGGTCGCCGCCGCGCTGTTCGGGTACAGCTTGAGCAGCTTGCGCAGGGTGACCTTGGCCTGGTCCTTCTGCTGCAGCTCGATCTGGTTTTCCGCCATCAGCCGCAGCGCCTCCGGCGCCCGCACGTGCGCCGGGTACTGCTCGGCAAAACGGCGGTGGATGTCGATGGCGGCGTCGTACTGCTTCAGGTAGGTGTGCGCCACCCCCAGCCAGTAGCTGGCTTCCTGCGCCTCGCTGTTGGCCGGGAACTTGTCCATCACCGCCTTCAGCTCCGGCACCGCGCGGGCAAACTCGCGGTTGCGCAGCGTCGCCAGCGCCTTGTTCAGCGCGTCCTGCGCCGGGCTGACCAGTGGTGCCGCCGGGCTGGCGCCAGCCTCCGCCTCGCCACTTGCCGCCGGGTTACTGGCCGGCTGCTCCAGCTTGCCCAGGCGCAGGTCGAGGTCGGCGTACAGGTCGTTCTGCCGCTTCAGCACTTCGCCCTGCTGATGCTGCAGCATCTCGTTCTGGCCGCGCAGTGCCGCCATTTCGCTGCGCAGGGTGGCCACTTCCTTGACCAGGTCCAGCAGCCGCTCGTTGGACAGCCGCGCCTCGACCTCGGTCAGCCGCGCGCTGGTCTGCTGCTTGGCGGCGTCCAGTTCGCGGCGGGTCTGTTCGATATCGCTGGTGGTGGCACAGGCGCCCAGCAGCAGGCTGAGGGCGGCAACGGGCAACAGGCGGGGCAAGCTCATGGTGGCATCCTGAAAAACAGCGCGGGACGGCATGGCGCCATCCCGCAACCGGTTCAACACATTACTGCGGGTAAACGAAGTCGGCGCGGCGGTTTTCGGCGTTGGCCGCTTCGCTGTCACCCTCGGCACGCGGTTTTTCCTTGCCGAAGCTGACCGCCTCGATCTGCGCCGGCTTCACGCCCAGCACTTCCAGCGACTGCTTCACGCTTTCGGCACGGCGCTGGCCCAGCGCCAGGTTGTACTCGCGGCTGCCGCGGGCGTCGGTATTGCCCTGCACCAGCACCTTGCTGCTGAAGCGGTTGAGGAAGGCGGCATTGCCTTCCACCACGCCGCGCTGGTCATCCTTCACCACCGACTGGTCGAAGTCGAAGTACACGCTGTGGCCGTTGAGCAGCGCCTGCGCGCTACGCTGGTCCGGCGCCGCCTTCACCGCTGCCGCCAGCTGTGCGGCGCTGACCTTGCCGCCCTGCAGTGCCGGCTCGCTGCCGGTGACATCGACGGTGGCCACGCTCGGCGTGCTCGGCACGGTGGCGGCCGGCGGGTTGCTGACGACCGGCGCCGGGGTGCTGGCACACGCGGCCAAGAGCGCCGCCGCGATGGCGACGATAAACGGTGATTGTTTCATTCGGCTCTCCTGCATCGGATGGGATGGATTAACTGGCAACATGATGCGCGTACCGCCGGCAGCGCATCAAGGATTGAATGGCCCCCAGGCCGGATCCTGCACCTGGCCGCCGAGGGTGCCCAGCCGCACGCGGCCGGGATAGGCGGTGGCGGCGGCGTACAGCACGCTGCGGCCGCCCTCCTCGCTGGCGTACAGCACCATCTTGCCGTTGGGGGCGAAGCTTGGCGATTCGTCGAAGGCGCTATTGCTGATCAGGCGGTTGTCGCCGCTGGCCAGATCGAGCAGCATCACCTTGAAACGGCCGCCTTCGCGGCGGACGTAGGCGATCTGGCGCCCATCGGGAGAGAACGTCGGCGACACGTTATAGTTCCCCTCGAAGGTGACACGGCGGGCGTTGCGGCCGCCGTCCAGCGCCTGCACGTACAGCTGCGGGCTGCCGCTGCGGTCGGACACGAACACGATCTGGCGACCGTCCGGGCTGAACGCCGGCTCGGTGTCGATGGCGTCGCTATAGGAAAAACGCTGCACGCCACCGCCGTCAGCATTGATCAGGTACACCTGCGAGTTGCCGCTGGTGGTCAGCACCACCGCCAGCCGCCGCCCGTCCGGACTCCATACCGGCGCCGAGTTGCTGCCACGGAAATTGGCCAGCACGCGGCGCTGGCCGCTGACCAGGTCCTGCACGTAGATCACCGGCTTTTGCTGCTCAAAGGAAACGTAAGCCAGCCGCGTGCCGTCCGGGCTCCACGCCGGCGACATGATAGGCAGGCGCGAGCGCAGCACCGTTTGCGCACGGCGGCCGTCCATGTCGGCGATCTGCAGCCGGTATTCCTTGCCGCTCTGGGTGATGTAGGCGATGCGGCTGGAGAACAGGCTCTTCTCGCCCAGCAGCGCCTCGTACACCATGTCCGCCATGCGGTGCGCCATGTCGCGCAACTGCTCCGGCGCCAGATCGAATTCCGCGCTCAGCTTCTGTTCGCGCGGGCTGACGGTATCGGCCCAGAACGTCAGCCGCACCCGGCCACCACCGAGGCTGACCAGCTTGCCGTACACCACCGCGCGCGCACCGCGCTGCTGCCATGCCGCGGCGTTCAGCTGTGCCGGCGCCGCCAGCGCGTCGCCGGCGGCGGTTTCCAGCAGGCTGAAGGCGCCGGTCATCGCCAGATCGCTCTTCACCGTCGCGGTGATCGCCTCCGGCAGCAGGCTCTCGCCCTGCAGCGGCACGATCGCCACCGGGTAGCGGTTGCTGCCGCCACCGATCACTTCCACGCTGAGGTCGGCGCGGGCAAGGTTGGCCGCAGCGGTCATGCTCAGCAACAACAGGGCAAACAGGCGCGGCCAGAAGCCGGAGACGGTGGCGGACAAGGCATTACTCCTTAGGACGGAAAGACATGGTCACGCGCCGGTAGTCGGCAAACGCCGCGCCCTTGGGCAGCGGCGGGAAGCGGCGCATCTCGCGCACGGCGGCTTGTACCGCCTCATCGTACAGGCTGTTGCCGCTGCTGCGCAGCAGGCGGATCTGGCGCACTTCCAGCGACGGCAGGATCTCGATCTGCAGCACCACCTCCGGGTTGCCTTTCAGCGCGTCGGGGATGACCACGTAGGGGCGCACGCGGTTGCTCAGCGTCTGCGCGTACAGCGCCTTGGCGTCGGCCACGCCATGGCTGCTGCCGCCGGCGACGCCGCCCTGGCCGCCACGCTGGCTCTGCTTGGCGTTGCCGGGGCCGGGCGGCAGGTCCAGCTCCGCCAGCAGATCATTGTCCGCGCTTGGCGCCGGCTTGGTGCTAGCCTTGGCGGCCGGCTTGGCAGTGGGCACGCTGGCCTTGGCTGGCGCAGGCGCCGCCTTGGCGGCCTTGGCTATCACCTTCTCTGGCACCTTCTCTGGCACTTTTTCCGCCGGTTTCGGCTTGGTCTGCGGCTTTTCCGCGGCCACCGGGGGCGGCGGCGGTTTGTGCTGCGGCAGCGGGCGGCTGGCCTTCAGCTTGATGTCGGCATCGGCCAGCAAGGGGGTGGCGGCGGTCACCGGCGCCGGCGCGACCGGTACGGGAGCCGGAGCGGACTTGGACGCGGCCGCCGGCGCACCGCCGGCCCACAGCTCCACCGCCAGCGGTGGCGGCGAGTACACCGGCGTCGGCGCGTACAGCCACCACAATGGCAGCAGCAGCGCCAGATGCAGCAGCAGCGACATGCCCCACGCGCCGTAACCGATGGCGCCAGTCTGCGGCGACATCAGTTGCCCTGCCGTACCGTCAGCGCGACGCGGGTGATGCCGGCCTGGTGCAGGCGGTCGGCCACCTTCACCACCTCGCTGTACTTGAGATCGCGGTGCGCGGTGACCACCACCGGGCGGTTGTCGCGCAGCCGCGCCTTGACCTCGGCGACCAGCGCGTCAAGGTTGGCCGCAGGCTCGCGCTTGCCGCCCTCGCCCAGCAGGTAGCGGCCGTCGGCCTCGATGCTGATTTCCAGCGGCGTGCTGTCCACCTGCGCGGCGCGGGTGACGCTGGGCACCTCGATCACGCCGGGGGTGAACATCGGCGCCGTCACCATGAAGATCACCAGCAGCACCAGCATCACGTCGATATAGGGGACGACGTTCATCTGGTTCATCATTCGGCGCGGGCGTCGCTGCAGCATCGGACATTCCTGTGGCTAGAAGGGGCGGCCGGCACGGCGGGCCGGCCGGAGAAACGGGTAATGACAGACCGCCGCGGCACGGCAACAGTTCCGCGGCGCCGGCATCAGCGGCGGGTAAGCAGGGTCATGCCGTCGCCGATCGGCAGCACCGACATCACCACCCGCGGGTCGTGTTTCAGGCTGGCATTGAAGGCCTGCATCGCCCGCACTGCCGGCGGGTCACCCGGTTTGGGACTGACCACACGACCGTTCAGGAAAATATTGTCGACCGCGATCACGCCGCCGGGGCGCACCAGCTGCAGGCAGGCTTCATAGTACTGCGGGTAGCTGGTCTTGTCGGCATCGATGAAGGCGAGGTCGAAGCTGCCGGCCTGGCCGTCGTCCAGCAGCATCTGCAGCGTCTGCACCGCCGGCTGTACGTAGAGCGCGATGCTGTCCTCGACCCCGGCCTGGCGCCAGTAGTCGCGGGCGATGGTGGTGAATTCGACGCTCATGTCGCAGGCCACGGTACGGCCCTGCTCGCCCATGGCCAGCGCCACGGTCAGCGCGCTGTAGCCGGTGAACACGCCGATCTCCAGGTAGCGGCGCACGCCGAGCAGCTTGACCAGCCAGGCGAGGAACTGCCCCTGCTCCGGGGAAATCTGCATCTTGGCCATGCGGTGGGTGGCGGTGAACTCGCGCAGCGCGGTCTGCACCGGGTGCTCGGTGACGCCGATCTGCAGCAGGTAGGCGGCAAGCTGGTCGTCAACGGCGATGGTCGTGCGGGTCATGCTTTACTCCAGAAAAGCACAACGCCCTTGCGGGCGTTGGTCGGCGATACGGCGGGCGTGATGCTCAGTCCGGCTGGTACACGTACGGCTTTTGCGGCACCTTGGACGCGTTCCAGCGACGCAGGTCCTCCAGATCCAGCTTGCGATCCCACCAGGTCAGGCGCAGCTCGCGGCGTTCGCTCTCTACCTGCGGGTTTTTCGCCAGGAAATCGTTCATGAATTGGGTGAATTCGGACTGGTACATGGTATGACCCCAGAAAATGATGCCCTGATTGTACTGCAAAACCGCGCCGCTTTCAGCTGTCGGCGAGGGAAAGGCCGCGCGCCAGCCGCCAGCGGAACAGCGCGCCGACCAGCAGCAGGCCCAGCAGCAGCAGCCACACCAGCAGCAGCGGCAGCCACAGCGAAATGCGGAAATCGCTGCCGCGCAGCGGCCGTTGCAGGCGGAGCCAGTAACGCTGCTCGCCGACGATCACCACCTCGCGCACCTGCAGCATCGCCGGCCACGCCACCGCCGGATGCGCATCGCCCATCAGCTGCAGCGCGCGGCCGATATCCGGCTCCGCCAGCGCCGGCAGCCAGCGCTGCGGCCGCAGCCACAGCGCGATGAAACGCCGGTCGCCGGCGCGCGCCAGCGGGTAGATGCTCAGCAGCTGCGCCTGCTCGCCCTCGCCCTGCAGCATCTGCACCTGCGGCTGGCCCTGGCGCAGGCGGCCAAGGTTGGCCGCCACCGCCGGCTGCCGCGCCAGATCCTGCCACGGCACCACGCCGGCACCGAGGCGCAGCGGCACCACCTGCGTCACCAGCAGGCCGTCCTCGCTGTCGCGCAGCAGCGCCACCCGCTCCAGCGCCGGAAAGCGCTGCAGCACCATGCCCGCCTGCCACGCCGGGATCTGCTCGCCGGGGGTGGTGGCGAACTGCTGCGCCAGCTCCAGCAGATGCTGGTGCAGCTGCAGCAGGTCGCGCGTCAGCAGCGCCGACTGCTGCTGCGCCTGCCGCTGCAGTGCCTGCTCGGCATCGGCGCGGCTGGCTTCCAGCGCCAGAAAGCCGCTACTGAGCACCAGCGCCAGCCAGCCCAGCAGCAGCAGCGCCAGCTGCAGGCTGCGGCCAACCCTGGCCAGCGGCGCGCTCAGAGCAGGAACTCCCGCTTGTCGTGCTGCTCGATCAGCAGCCGCCACGCCTGCATCAGCTTCTGCAGCTTGTTGTTGGTCGGCGCCACCTGCCGCACCTTCTGCAGGTAGTCGTAGGCCTGGCGCACGTGGCTTTCATGCCAGCCCTTGAGGTGTACCTGGGCGATGACGGCGTTGACCAGGTTCAGCATCAGCTGGATGCTGTCCGGCATCTCCTGCAGCGCCTGCTGGAACATGGCGATCGCCTTGTCGTGCTCGCCGGCCTGCGCCTCGCGCACCGCCTTGTTGTTGAGGTCGACCATGCCCTGCACGTTGTGCATGATCAGGTCGGCGCCGGCGTCGGCCATGCCCAGCTGGTCGAACATGGTCGACAGCCGCTGCAGCAGCAGCTCGTTGTCGTGGTTGTTGCGGATCAGCTGGCTGGCGACGCCGTCGCCGAGCACCTTCTGCCCCTGCGCGTAACAGGTGCGCGCGAACTCCATCTTTTCCTCGGCCGACAGCTTGTCCAGCTGCGGCAGGCGCTCGGCGGCGGACTGCAGCAGCTTTTCCGCCTGCTGCTTGTTGCCGCTGTGCTGCTGGATCTGGCTGTCGAGTACGTCGGCCATCCACTCGCCTTCCGGCTTGTACTTGTAGTCGCGGCGCAGCGAGGCCAGCGTCTTCATCGCCTCGCCCTTCTCGCCGCAGGCCAGCTGCGTGCGCGCCAGCGTCGCGTACAGCACCGGGTTGCGGTGCCAGCTGGCCTTGGACAGCTCCAGCGTGGTGCCGTAGGCGTCCTTCGCCTGCGCCAGGTCGCCGTTTTCCAGCGCCACCTCGGCCAGCGCCTTGTGGCGGCGCACCGTTGCCGGCGACAGCTCGGTGGCGCGCTTGAGCACCTGCTGCGCCTGCGCCAGCTCGTGGTTGCCCTGGTACAGCCGCGCCAGCCAGTCGTAGGCCTCCATCACGTGCTCGTTTTCCATCACGATGTGGTGGAACATCGCCAGCGCCGGCTCCACCTGCTTCAGCGAGGCCAGCGACTTGGCCATGCCCAGCTGCGCCCACGGCAGCTCGCGGATCTTCAGCACCTGCTCGTACAGCGCACGCGCGGTGTCGTAGTCGCCGATCTTCAGGCTCAGGCTGCCCTTCAGCTTCATGAAGTCGAGGGTGAACTCGCTACGCTCGCCGATCTTCTTGTTGCAGGCGTCGATGGCGGCCAGGTACTCGTGGTTCATCAGCGCCTCGTCGACGAAACGGAAGGCGTCGCGGCGGCGCATCGCGCGCTCCAGCCGCTCGGCCAGCACCTCGCCGGTGAACGGCTTCAGCAGGTAGTCGTCCGGCACCAGCTCGGCGGCGGAGATCACCTTGGCCGCGCGGCGCTCGCCACTGACGATCATGAACACGCAGGACTGCTTCAGCAGGTTGCGCTCCTTCGCCTCCTCCAGCAGGTACAGGCCGTCGTTGCCGGTGCCGAGGTCGAAATCGCACAGCACCACGTCGAAGTCGTAGCGCATCAGCTTCACCAGCGCGTCGCTGGCTTTGCCGGCGTACTCCACCTTCTCGGCGCCGAACGACGCCAGCGTCATCGCCAGCGCGCGCTGCATCTCCGGCACGCTGTCGACGATCAGGAACTGCTTCTTGGCGTAAGGATTGCTGTATTCCTTGTGATGCCGGCTTTTCTGCACGCTGGTGATGGCGTTGAAGGTCGAGGAGTGGATCGGCTGCTCGCTCATGCTCTGAATTCCCCTTTGCCGCCGTGGCGGACAGCGCTTACTGCGCGCTGAGTTTGTCTTTGGCGTAACGCAAATCCAGCCACTTGATGCCGTGCTCGGCAAAATTGATCTGCAGGCGCACATCGTCGCCGGCGCCCTCGGCATTGATCACCACCCCGTCGCCGAACTTGGTGTGGTGCAGGCCCTGACCCATCTTCCAGCCGCCAAGGTTGGCCGCCAGCGGCGCCGCCGCGATGCGGCCCTGCGCGTAGCCGTCGCGCGCCGGTGCCGCCGTCTTTTTCACGGTAGCAGACAAAGTCTGCAACAGCTCGGCCGGCAGCTCGTCGACAAAGCGCGAACGGATCGGGTAGCGGCTCTGGCCGTGCAGCATGCGGCTTTGCGCGCAGGACAGGTACAGCCGCTTGCGCGCGCGCGTCATCGCCACGTACATCAGCCGCCGCTCCTCCTCCAGCCCCTTGCCATCGTTCATGCTGTTCTCGTGCGGGAACAGCCCCTCTTCCAGCCCGCCGACGAACACCGCGTCGAACTCCAGCCCCTTGGCCGCGTGCACCGTCATCAGCTGCAGCGCGTCGGCGCCGGCGTCGGCCTGGTGGTCGCCGGCCTCCAGGCTGGCCTGGGTCAGGAATTCGATCACCGCCATGGCCGGCTCCTGCGGCAGGAAGCCCAGCGCCGCGTTGACCAGTTCGTCGAGGTTGGCGAGGCGCTCCTCGCCGTCCTTGCGATCGGCCTCATACATCGCGCGCAGGCCGGAGGCGTCGATGATCAGGCTGATGGTTTCCGCCAGGCTCAGCGCCTCGCAGCGCTGGCGCAGGCTGTCGATCAGGCGCACGAACTCGGCCAGCTTGCCGGCGGTGCGGCCGCCGCCGGCGCCGCACAGCGCCTGCCACAGGCTGACGCCCTGTTCGCGGCTGGCGGTCTGCAGGTTTTCCACGCTGCGCGCGCCGATGCCGCGCGCCGGCACGTTGATCACGCGCAGCAGCGCGTTGTCGTCCTCGGGATTGGCGACCAGCCGCAGATAGGCCAGCGCATGCTTGATCTCCTGCCGCTCGAAGAAGCGCAGCCCGCCGTAGATGCGGTAGGCGACGCCGCTTTGCACCAGCACGTGTTCGAGAATGCGCGACTGCGCGTTGGAGCGGTACAGCACCGCCATGTCGGCGAGATTCCAGCCGTCGCGCGCCAACGCCTTGACCTCGTCAACGATGAACTGCGCCTCCTCGCCGTCGGAGTAGGCCTCGAACAGGCGGATCTTGTCGCCGGGGCCGGCGTCGGTCCACAGGCTCTTGCCGAGACGGCCGTCGTTGCGCTCGATCAGCGCGTTGGCCGCGTCCAGAATGGTGCCGGCGGAGCGGTAGTTCTGCTCCAGCCGGATCGGGCCGCTCACGCCGTAGTCGGACAGCAGCGCGCGCATATTGCCGACCTCGGCGCCGCGGAAGGCGTAGATCGACTGGTCGTCGTCGCCGACCGCGAACAGCGCGTTGTCCTGGCCGGCCAGGAGCTTCAGCCACGCGTACTGCAGGCGGTTGGTGTCCTGGAACTCGTCGACCAGCACGAAGCGGAAACGGTTGCGGTAGTGCTCGGACAGCGCGGCGTTGCGGCTGAGCACCTCGTAGCTGCGCAGCAGCAGCTCGGCGAAATCGACCACGCCCTCGCGCTGGCACTGCGCGTCGTAGGCGGCGTACAGCTCGATCAGCTTGCGGGTATACGGGTCGTGCGCCGACAGCTCGCCGGCGCGCACGCCGGATTCCTTCTGGCTGTTGATGAACTGCTGCACCTGCTTGGGCGGGAATTTCTCGTCGGAGATGTCCAAGCTTTTCAGCAGGCGCTTGATCGCCGACGACTGGTCGCCGGAATCGAGAATCTGGAAGGTCTGCGGCAGGCCGGCGTCGCGGTAGTGCACGCGCAGGAAGCGGTTGCACAGGCCGTGGAAGGTGCCGATCCACATCGTCCTGACGTTGACCGGGATCATCGCCGCCAGCCGCGTCTGCATCTCGCGCGCGGCCTTGTTGGTAAAGGTCACCGCCAGGATACCGGCCGGACTGGCCTGCCCGGTCTGCAGCAGCCAGGCGATGCGCGTGGTCAGCACCCGCGTCTTGCCGCTGCCGGCGCCGGCCAGCACCAGCGCGCTCTTGGCGGGCCAGGTGACGGCGGAGAGTTGTTCGGGATTGAGACCGGCGAGCAGATCGTTATTCATGGGGCAGGCTTTGAGGTGACGCGCAAAACGCCGATTCTACACCACCACCCGCCCGCACAAGGTTGGCCGCAACGCATTGCGGCCAACCTTGTCGCCACCGGCGCGCTCAATGGGCGTGAAAAAAGCCGTGCCGGCCTTCGCTGACGCGATCCGCTGCCCCCTGCCGCCGCGCGCGGATGCCATCCCACGCCTTTTCGTGGAAGTAGTAGGCGACGGTATTCACCAGCGGCTCGACCAGTGCCAGCAGGCTGGCGATGCCGAAGCTGCCGGTCAGCAGATAGGCCACCGTGAACGCCACGCTGAAGTGGCAAATGGCGAAAGTGATGGTCTTGAGCATGATGGCCTCCCGGCGAACTGGCGATGCGGTACAGGGGGATGATAGCCAGCCGCATTCAATAGTTAAAATTGAATGTTTTTAGCCATGCGATAGCCAAGATTCGGGTCGGGATGCGGTGCCCGAAGCCAGGTAGCCAAGCAGGCAAGGCGGTGACCGCGGGGGCAGATGATTGCGGCAGTAAACAGCGTCGCCCGCGGTCGGCCGCGCGCAGGCAACAGGATGCAGCTCAGCCCGCGCGCGACAGGCAAAAAATGTGGCCGCCAAGCAGCAAGGCCGACGGCCACATTGTTGGCTACGCCCGCCACGCAAGCAGCGGGAGTAGCGACGCTCGGCCGGCGGCCAGAGTTGGCCGCACGCCGCAGTCGTTCAGCTCTTGACGCCCAGTTCGCGCAAGCGCTCGTCGAGGTAGGCACCGGCGCTGTAGCGCGCCGACAGCACCACCTCGTCGCGCGGGTGCAGGAACAGCGGCAGCGACACCCGGCTCTTGCTCGCGCCGTCGCCGGTCGGGTTCACCACCCGGTGCTGGGTGGACGGGTAGTAGCCCTGCGACGCTTCCTGCAGCATGTCGCCGATGTTGATGATCAGCATGCCGAAATCACAGGGCACGTCGATCCAGTTGCCGTCCATGTCCTGCACCTGCAGCCCCGGCTCGTTGGCGGCGGGCAGGATGGTCAGCAGGTTGATGTCGCCGTGCGCGGCGGCGCGCAGCGAGCCGGCCGGCTCCTGGCCGCTCAGCGGCGGGTAGCGCAGCACGCGCAGCAGGGTCTTGTTGCTGCCCTGGATCATGCCGGACAGCGGCTCGCTGTAGTTGGCCGCAATGTCGGCCGGCGTGTACTGCTCGACCCAGCCCAGCAGCTCGGCCGCCAGCGCGTTGGCGGTGTCGTAGTACTGCATCGCGTCGGCCTTGAGCTGCGCCGGGATGCGCCCCCACGGGTAGACGTGGAAGTATTCCTTGATGTCCTTCTGCGTCGCGCCCTTGGCGGTTTCCGAGATCGCGGTGGAGAAGTAGCCGTCCTGCTTCTCGACCGAGAACGCGTAGTCGTGCTTTTGCTCGCTGTCGAAGAAGGCCAGCCAGTCGCGGTAGATGCTTTCTACCAGCTGCTGCGGGATGGGGTGGTTGACCAGTACGCCGAAGCCGGTTTCGTGCAGGCTGCGGGTGAATTGGGCTGCCGCATCGGCGGCGCGGTAGTCTACAACGCGTACATTCATGGGAAGGGTTCCCTTGCAGAAAGTGACCGTCAGGCAATATCGGGACGGGACACGGCGGCGATTCTACAACAGCCGCGCCCGCGCACGAAAGCACCCGATTTAATTTACCAATGTCATTTACGTTGCCCGTCACGCCGCATTTTGCAGCATTCATGCCATAACCATAGCACGCCGCCGGCGCGCCGCTGATGCCCGCTCACCCGCCGCGGCCCGGGCAAGGCGCCGGCGGGTAGTCTCCACGTTGCGGCCAACCTTTGCGGCGCTGGCGGTGGCGGTGGCGGCGTTCATGACACGCCGCAGCAGGGCAAAAAAAAACGGCAAGCCGCCTGGCTTGCCGTCGGGAGTGACTGCGCGACGCGGCTTATACGCGCTGGTCCATGTCCAGGGCCGGGGTGCCCGGCCCCAGCTGCGCCACCACCTTGGCCGGTACGCCGGCCACCGTGGTGTGCGGCGGCACGTCGTCCAGCACCACGCTGCCGGCACCGACCTTGGCGCACTCACCAACGCGCAGGTTGCCGAGAATGGCGGCACCGGCGCCGATCATCACGCCGTCACCGATTTTCGGGTGACGGTCGCCGCGCTCCTTGCCGGAACCGCCCAGCGTCACGCCGTGCAGGATGGACACGTTGTTGCCGATCACCGCGGTTTCACCGACCACCACGCCGGTACCGTGATCCAGCATCACGCCCTCGCCGATGCGCGCCGCCGGGTGAATATCTGCGCTCATTACTTCGGAGATGCGGTTTTGCAGGAAATACGCCAGTGTCTTTCTGTCCTGCTGCCACAGCCAGTGGGTGATGCGCTGGCTTTGCAGCGCATGGAAGCCCTTGAAGTACAGCAGCGGCGTGGAGTAGCGGTCGCAGGCCGGATCACGGTCGTAGCAGGCGCTGATGTCGGCGCGCATCGCGCGGCTGATCTGCGGATCGGCGGCCAGCGCCTCGCGGAACAGCTCCAGCAGCGCGCGGGCGTCCATTACCGGGCTGGCCAGCTTGCTGGACAGGTGGAAGGCCAGCACGTCTTCCAGCGTGCTGTGCCGCAATACCGTCATGTGCAGGAAACTGGCCAGCAGCGGTTCGTCACGCACCGCCTGTTCGGTTTCCTGCAGGATGGCGAGCCACAAGGGATCGCGGTTTGCTTCGCTCATTTCTACTGCCTTTCTGTTGCTGCCACCCTGCCAACGTGGCGGCAGCCCTGCGCTTTACAACAGCACCACTTACAGCAGCACCACGTCAAACTGTTCCTGGCTGTAGGTGGCCTCCACCGACAGCGAGATCGGCTTGCCGATGAAGTCGATCAGCATCGCCAGGCTCTGCGATTCCTCGTCCAGCAGCATGTCGATCACGCTCTGCGACGCCAGGATGCGGAAGCCCTTGGCCTCGAAGCGGCGCGTCTCGCGCACGATCTCGCGCTGGATCTCGTAACACACCGTCTGCGCGGTCTTGATCTCGCCGCGGCCCTGACACACCGGACACGATTCGCACAGCACGTGCGCCAGGCTCTCGCGGGTGCGCTTGCGCGTCACCTCCACCAGCCCCAGGCTGGTGAAACCGTTCAGCGTCACGCGGGTACGGTCGCGTGCCAGCGCCTTGGCCAGCTCCGCCAGCACCGCCTCGCGGTGTTCGGCGTTATCCATGTCGATGAAGTCGACGATGATGATGCCGCCCAGGTTGCGCAGCCGCAGCTGGCGCGCCAGTGCCAGCGTCGCTTCCAGGTTGGTCTTGTAGATGGTCTCGTCGAAGTTGCGGTTGCCGACGAAACCGCCGGTGTTGACGTCGATGGTGGTCATCGCCTCGGTCTGGTCGATGATCAGGTAGCCGCCGAACTTCAGGTTGACGCGGCGCGACAGCGCCTTCTCGATCTCGGTCTCGATGCCGTGCAGCTCGAACAGCGGCCGCTCGCCGCTGTAGCGCTCGATCTTGTCCACCGCCGACTGCACGTAGGCCTCGGCAAATTCGACCATCCTGCCGTAGTTCTCGGTGGAGTCGACGATCACCTTTTCGGTGTGGTCGCTGACCATGTCGCGCAGCACGCGCACCGCCAGCGGCAGATCGTCGTACAGCAGGCTCTTGGCCGGCAGGTGCTGCGACTTGTAGCGGATGTCCGACCACAGCTTGGACAGGTACTCGACGTCGGCACGCAGCTCTTCGTCGGTGGCGGTCTCGGCACTGGTGCGGATGATGTAGCCGCGCGGGCTGCCGTCCGGCAGCAGCTTTTCCAGCCGCGCCTTCAGCGACAGGCGGTCGGCCTCGACCTCGATCTTCTGCGAGATGCCGATGTGTTCTTCCTGCGGCAGGTGCACCAGGAAACGGCCGGCGAGGCTGATCTGCGTCGACAGCCGCGCGCCCTTGGTGCCGATCGGGTCCTTGATCACCTGCACCAGCACGGTCTGGCCCTCGAACAGCATCTTCTCGATGCGCTGCGGCTCGCTCGGGTGCTGGCGCTGTTCCAGCACGTCGGCGATGTGCAGGAAGGCGGCGCGCTCGAAGCCGATCTCGATGAAGGCGCTCTGCATGCCGGGCAGCACGCGCTTGACCTGGCCCAGATAGATGTTGCCGACGATGCCGCGGCTGGCGGCGCGCTCGATGTGCAGCTCCTGCACCACGGCGTCTTCCAGCACCGCGACCCGGGTTTCCTGCGGCGTGATGTTGACCAGGATCTGCTCTTTCGGACGCGGCAGATCGCGTGGCAGGGGAATCGGTTGTTGCAGCATGGTGGCCTTTCGCGCTCAGGGCAGGGTGATGTCAAAGGCCGCCAGCAGTTGCGCGGTTTCAAAGACGGGCAGACCGACGACGCCGGTGAAACTGCCGGAAATGTGCTGCACGAAAACCGAGGCCTTGCCCTGAATACCATAGGCACCGGCCTTGTCGAATGGTTCGCCGGTATCGAGATAGCGCTCGATCTCGGCGTCGCTCAGCGGCTTGAAGGTGACGTCGGTGCAGCTGGTGGCGATCTCGGTGCGCTCGCCCTCGCGGATCGCCACGCTGGTCAGCACCTGGTGGGTGCGCCCGGAAAAGGCGCGCAGCATGCGGAAGGCGTCGTCGGCGTCGGTCGGCTTGCCGAAGATCTCGCCGTCCAGCACCACGGTGGTGTCGGCCGACAGCAGCGGCCGCGACGGCAGCCCCAGTGCCTGTGCCACGCTCCAGCCGGCGGCGGCCTTGTCGCGCGCCAGACGCTGGGTGTAGCCGACGGCGTCCTCGCCCGGCTGCACCGTCTCGTCGACGTCTGCGTGCACGCGCTCCAGCTGGAAACCAAGTTGTTCGAGGATCTCGCGGCGGCGCGGGCTGCCGGAGGCCAGATAAAGACGGATCTTTCGGGAATTCATGAGCGGGCAATCTGCAAAGGGAAACGCAATGGCCACAAGATTACCAGAGCGGGCCAGTGCCGGATATGTTGGCCGCGTGCGTGGGCAGGCGGCCGGTGGCACGCCGCGTTGCGGCCAACCTTGTGCGCCACCAAGCGGCCATCGTCATTTCATACAACATAAAAAATGTCGTTTCACTCGAAAAACATTGTGACAAATCAGAAAAGTGGCAATATCGCCTCTCTGATCTATAAGTCATGAAAAAATACAGCCCGCACGGCATCTTCCCCACTGCAATAACAAGGATGGCGACCCCATGAAACTGCTGCACGACATCAGCCTGCGCACCAAGCTGGCCTGCCTGTTCCTGCTCCTGAACATCGTCACGGTGCTGGCATTCAGCACCCACACCTACCTGCGCAGCAGCGAACAGGCGATGGCGCTGATCGATACCCGCCTCAACGCCAGCGCGCGCGCGGTGCCGGCCCTGCTCGGCGACCAGTTCCTCGCCAGCATGTTCAGCCCCGGCAGCATCAGCCAGGCGCAGATGGTCAGCAACGCCCGCAAGCTGGACGCCTATGCCAAACAGTTCAACGTGGTGTATCTGTACCTGCTGTGGCAAAAGGACGGCAAGATCGTCTATCTCGCCGACGGCGCCGGCGAGAAAGAGCTGAAGGAGAACTCCTTCGGCCACCATCTGGAAGAATACGAGCCCAGCGAGGGCCTGAAGCGCAGCTTCCAGCAGCACAGCATCGAATTCGACGAATACACCGACAAGTACGGCACCTTCCGCTCGGTGTTCATCCCGCAGACCATAGCCGGGCAGCAGGTGGTGATCGCCGCCGACATCCTGCTTTCCGACGCGCTGGCCTCGCGCCAGCGGGTGCTGGAGGAAACCCTGTTCATCGGCGGCCTGAGCCTCTTGCTCGGCACCCTGATCGCGTGGTGGCTGTCCGGCCTGGTATCGCGCGCCATCCTGCGCATCTCCAGCCACATCGCGCGGCACGCCGAGGAATGCCAGCTGAACGCGCCGCTGCAGCCCAAGGGTCGCGACGAGATCGCGCAGATCGCGAACAGCTTCAACCTGCTGTGCCAGCGTTTCCGCGACACCCTGCTCGATGTCGCCAGCCACGCCCGCGACACCTTCCACAGCGCCGAAAACGTGCGCCAGAACGCGCACGACACGCAAAGCTCCAGCAGCAGCAGCCGCGAACAGCTGAGCCAGCTGGCGCAGCGCAGCGAGCGCATCCACGGTCTGGCGGAAAACAGCCGCCACACCATCGACGAGGTGCAGCAGCACCTGGAAGCGGTACAGCAGCAGCTGCAGCAGTCGCGCAGCCAGGTCGGGGTGATGGCAGAGGACATGCAGAGCCACGTCGCCGCCAACCGCGAGCTGGCACAGCGCTTTGACGCGCTGTCCAGCGACGTGCAGCACATCACCCAGATCCTGCAGCGCATCGCCGGCATCTCGGAGCAGACCAACCTGCTGGCGCTGAACGCGGCGATCGAGGCGGCGCGGGCCGGCGAGGCCGGACGCGGCTTTGCCGTGGTTGCCGACGAGGTGCGCAAGCTGGCCGGCCAGACGCAGAACACGCTGTCGGAGACCGACAGCTTTGTCGCCAAGCTGCTGAACACCATCCACGACACCGCCGGCATCATCACCCACCAGGCCGACGAGGCCGCCACCCTGTCCGGCACCTCCACCGCGATGGAGCAGGCGCTGGAACAGACGCGGCAGGTGCTGGCGTCGCTGGAAAGCCGCTTCGGCCAGATCGTCAGCGAGCAGCAGTCGATCCGCAACGACCTGCAGCAGATGCACCACGGCATGCAGCAGCTGGACCAGCAAAGCACGCAGCAGGGGCAGACCAGCCAGCAACTGTCGGACGAGGCCGGCAGCCTGGAACAGACCGCGCGCCTGCTCAACCTGTCGCTGGCGCGCTTCAAGATGTAACGATCAGTTACCTGTCATTTTGCTTTTGATCTAATCTGGAGACTCCGCCCCGCCAATGACAGAACGGTACCGCATGCTGCGCTTGCTCCTGATCTGCTGTCTGTTCGCGACCGCCGCCGGTGCCGACATCGTGCGGCTGGCCGTCGGCCTCGCCAAACCGCCGTATGTCGAGGCGGGCGGCAACAGCGGACTGGAGGTGGCGCTGGCGCTGGCCACGCTGCGGCTGGCCGGCCACCAGCCGCTGGTGGTGCAGCTGCCGCAGGCGCGCGGGCTGGCGATGCTGGACAGCGGCCGGGTCGATGCCATGCTGTCGCTGGTGCCGGGGTCGCTGGAAGGGGTGTTCTATTCGCAGCCGCTGCTGCACTACCGCAACCGCGCCATCGTGCTGCAGGGCAGCGGCATCGTGCTGACGCAGCTGTCGCAGCTGGCGCAATACCGGGTGGTGGCGTTCCAGAACGCGCGCCGACTACTCGGCGACGACTTCCGCCGCACGGTGGAACGCGCGCCCAGCTACGCCGAGCAGGGCGACCAGGACATCCAGAACAAGATGCTGTTCAATCACCGCGTCGACGTGGTAATCGGCGACGAGCTGATCTTCCACGCCAATCCGACGCAGCGCGACCTCAACAACCGCAGCCAGGCGGTACTCAGCTACGCGCTGTTCCCCAGCTCGCCGCGCCATGTCGGCTTTCGCCGCGAGCGCCTGCGCCAGGACTTCGACAACGCGCTGCTGCAGCTGAAAGGCAGCGGCGAGTACGAGCGCATCCAGCAGTTCTACCGCGACAAGTACCAGCTGCCGCGCAATTAGAACCTGTTCAAGGTCTCGCGAGCTAGAGCGAGACAAGGCAAAAACGCCTGAGGAAGCGGAGTTGACATGGGGTCAATGAGCATTCCGAAGGCGTTTTTAACGCCGTATCGCCGAAGCGCAGCAGACATTGAACAGGTTCTTAGCGTTTGGCCGTGCGCGCCAGCTGGTTCAGCACCTGCGATGCGGCGAACAGGCCGAAGCTGGCGGTCACCACCACGCTGGCGCCAAAACCGGCGCAGGACAACCCCTGCGGCCCGCGCGCCTCGCCCACCTCACCCACCTCGCAGGCCGCCGCCTGCGGATACACCAGCGGCTCGGTGGAGTACACGCACGGCACCCCAAGCTTCTTGCCCGGCTCGCGGCTAAAGCCGTGATGACGGCGCAGGTTGTAGCGCAGCTTGGACAGCAGCGGGTCTTCCGTCACCTGTGAAAGATCCGCCAGCGCGATGCGCGACGGGTCCATCTGGCCGCCGGCGCCGCCGGAGACCACGAACTTCTGCCGCCGCCGCACGCACCACGCCGCAATCGCGGTCTTGATCTTCAGGCTGTCGATGCAGTCGATGATGTAGTCGTAGCCCTGCCCCAGCAGCGTCTCCAGATTGTCCTCGGTGACGAAGTCTTCCACCTCGGTCACCACGCAGGCCGGGTTGATGGCGCGCACGCGCTCGGCCAGCGCGGTGACCTTGGCCATGCCGTACAGCGGGTCCAGTGCCGGCAGCTGCCGGTTGGTGTTGGACTCGGCGATATTGTCGAGGTCGATCAGCGTCAGGCGGCCGATGCCGCTGCGCGCCAGTGCCTCCACCGCCCACGAGCCGACACCACCGACGCCGATCACGCAGACGTTGGCCGCAGCAAAACGCTGCAACGCCGCGTCACCATACAAACGGGCAATACCGCCAAAGCGGCGTTCCAGATCGGCACTCATCTTCGCTCGACATTCATCAGGAAAAAACGGCCAAGCATACCGAAAACGCCCCCCTGCTGCCAAGGCGGACACTGTCGCTGCAATCAGCCCTTGCCAAGGCAAATCGTTGATCTACTATGAAAATTCTGCCACCGCATCCTGCGGGCGGCAGCGACAACCGGGAGATTGCGCATGAAGTTGCCGCGTTTTGACATCGATCTGGACAAGCACTACAAGGCCACGGTGGTGATAGCCTGCCCGCAATGCAGCCACCAGACCCGCCAGCACCTGGCCAGCCTGGCCCCCGACCAGCCGCTGCGCTGCAGCTGCGGCGCCGACATCAGCATGCCCGGCAGCGCGCTGGCGGCCGCCCGGCAACAGGCCGACGCCATCAAGGCCGCCTACCACGTTCGCTGACCCCGCGCGGAACACACTGATCCGAAATAGGCCTCTACAGGCTTGATGACGGCTGGCACAATCGTGTCATTGCCGATCAACCCCGACACGGCAGCCCCACGGCTGCCGTGTGTCATTGGAGCCCACCATGTCCGTGCTTGACGTACGCAGCGACACCGTAACCCAGCCCACCCTCGCCATGCGCCAGGCCATGTTCGACGCCGTGGTCGGCGACGACGTCTACGGCGACGACCCCACCGTGCGCGAGCTGGAAACGTTGGCCGCACGCATTCTGGGTAAGGAAGCCGCGCTGTTCGTGCCCTCCGGCAACTTCGGCAACCAGCTGGCGCTGTTCAGCCACTGCCAGCGCGGCGACGAAGTGATCCTCGGCGACGACTGCCACATCGTGTGGCACGAAACCGGCGGCGCCGCGGTGATCGCCGGCGTGCAGCTGCGCACCATCGCCAGCGCCGACGGCGTGCTGCGCGCCGACGAGGTGAAAAAGCGCATCCGTGTCGGCGACGACATCCACTGGCCGCGCACCGGGCTGATTTGCGTCGAAAACGCGCACAGCAACGGCCGCGTGATCCCGCTGGCTGACATGGCGGCGGTGTGGGACGTCGCTCAGCAGCACGGCGTGCCGGTGCATCTGGACGGCGCCCGCGTGTTCAACGCCGCCGTGCACCTGGGCTGCGAGGTGCGCGACATCACCCTCTACAGCGACACGGTGATGTGCTGCCTGTCCAAAGGCTTGGCCGCACCGGTCGGCTCCATCCTGGCCGGCCCGGCCGCCTTCATCGCCCGCGCGCGCAAGAATCGCAAGCTGCTGGGCGGCGGCCTGCGCCAGGCCGGCGTGCTGGCTGCGCCCGGCCTGCTGGCGCTGACCGAGATGGTGACCCGCCTGCCGGAAGACCACGCCAACGCCCGCTATCTGGCCGAGAAACTGGCCGCGCTGCCCGGCGTGCAGGTCAATCTGGACGACGTGCACATCAACATGGTGTGGTTCCGCCTGCCGGACACGCTGGACAGCGGCCAGCTGATGGCGGCGCTGACCGCGGCCGGCATCAAGGCCAACGGGCCGGAAGGCGGCCTGATGCGGCTGGTGACGCACTGGCAGATCGGCCGCGCCGACATCGACCGCATCGTTGCCGTATTCGCCGGCGTGCTGGCGGCATGACGCTCACCCTCGCGCTGGCGCTGTTCGCGGCGGCATTTGCCGCCGGCGCGCTCAACGCCGTCGCCGGCGGCGGCACGCTGCTCACCTTTCCGGCGCTGGTCGCCGCCGGCCTGCCGCCCATCGTCGCCAACGCCACCAGCTCGGTGTCGCAGTGGCCCGGCTACGTCGCCAGCAGCCTCGCCTTCCGCCGCGAGCTGCGCGGCCAGCGCCAGTTTGCTGGCATGAGCGTGGCCAGCCTCGCCGGTGGGCTGGTGGGCGGCTGGCTGGTGACGGTAGTGTCACCGCGGCTGTTCGACGTGCTGATCCCGTGGCTGATCCTGCTCGCCACCGCCATGTTCGCCTTCAGCGCCACCCTCACCCGCTGGATGGGCCGGCACGCGGCCAACGTTGGCCGCAGCCGCAACGGGCTGCTGGCCGGCCAGTTGCTGGTTTCGGTGTACGGCGGCTTCTTCGGCGGCGGCATGGGCATCATGATGCTGGCGCTGTACAGCCTGTTCGCGCTGGACACGCTGACACGGATGAACGCGCTGAAAACCTGGCTATCGGTGGTGATCTCCGGCGTGGCGGTGGTGACCTTTATCGTCGCCGGCATCGTCGACTGGCCGGCCGCGCTCGTGATGCTGGCCGGCACCATCGCCGGCGGCATCGCCGGCGCCCGCCTCGCCCGCCGCCTGCCGGCGATCTGGCTCAAGCGCGTGGTGGTGGCACTGGGCAGCGTGCTGACGCTGGCGTTTTTCTGGAAGGTGTACGGCTGAGGCTGCGGTCAAGGTTGGCCGCAAAGCGGGGGCTACACACGGTTGGGAAACAGTCGCGCGGGCGGCCATGAGGCAGAAATGCAAACGGCTGCCGGACTTTGGAGATTGTCGGCTGGCTAATGGCAATCTCGACCAAAACATTCGATCAGGTGCTTACCTGACTGCTATTGGCCAGTTGCGAACACTTGGTAGCATTAACACCGGGGAAGACGAACTCCCGTTGTTACCCGTACCCGAAAAGCAGCTACCAACGATCAAGTGCAGCCGCACCGAAGGCGAACCACATCGACTGAAGCGTAGATTTAGCGCTCATGGTGTAATCTTCATTTCAATAACAAGAGGCATGCCCTCGTTGCCGAAATTTTCAGGTGGTTCCGGAAATGATGCCTTTCTGAAGCCTCGTGCGAAGCAAAGTGATTGCTTGGTTTGCGGACGAACCTCCACGTTTGCCAGAGCACCTCTAGGAATGAGGTTAGCAACTAGTGTGAACGCTGTTGTGTCCGGTTTTGTGCTTTTCGGAAAGCACTGCTGCATCACGCTAGCCGTATAGTCACCGGCGGAATCCCAAAATATTTTCTGAAATGACTGACCATCAGCAGAATTCTCGATGGACTTAGCCAGCTGCACCCTAGTGTTAAATGGATCGCCTGCCCCTGCTACAGTTGCAATGAAAAATAGCAATGAAATGAGATAATTCTTCATTGGTTCTAATACCTCGGTTCAGTGGCGAAATGGGGCTCAGTCCACTGTAACTTTTTGTTAGTATTAACTATACGCACAGTATCATTCATAGGCAGCTACAAGTCGCGAAGCAAGCACCACTTGGTCAGAGGGGCAAGTGACTACTCAGGGTCGGTAGCGATCCTCTGCACAAACCGTCCGACCACCAACGCAAAAGCCCTCCCCCCACCACTTCCCGCGTGACCGCCGTCCCCTTCTGCCGCACAATCCGGCCATCGCTGCCCTTGCGGCCAACCTTTGCCTGTCCCGACATGACCGATCACACTTCCGATGACTTCCAGTGGCTGGAAAGCCTCGACGATACCGCCGCGCTGGCGTGGGTCGAGCGCCAGAACGACGCCACCCGTGCCCTGCTCGACAGCGACCCGCGCTTTGCTTCGCTGCAGCAGTCCATCCTCGCCAACCTGCGCGACACGCGGCAGATTCCGTTTTTTGCCGAGTACGACGGCTGGCTGTACAACTTCCACCAGGACGGCGAGCATCCGCGCGGCATCTACCGCCGCTGCACGCTGGATGCCTACCGCGCCAACTCGCAGGACTGGCAGACAGTGCTGGACATCGACGCGCTGGCGGCGGCCGAGGAGGTGGACTGGTATCTGGACGGCGTGGCGCACTACACCGAGCAGCCGCAGCGCGCGCTGCTGAGCCTGACGCCGGGCGGCTCCGACGCCACCATCAGCCGCGAGTACGACGTCGAGGCGCAGGCCTTCGTCGCCGGCGGCTTCAGCTTCCCCTACGGCAAGAACCACATCGCATGGCGCGATCTGGACAGCGTGTTCGTGTGCCCGGCGTGGGACGAATCGCAACTGACCCGCGCCGGTTATCCGCGCGAGGTGTGGCTGCTTGAGCGCGGCCAGGGCTGGGACCAGGCGCGCTGCCTGCTGCAGCTGGACGACGAGGCGATGATGGCGGCGGCGTGGCGTTTTCTCGACGCCGACGGCACGCCGTTCGACATGATCGAGGCCTCCGACAGTTTCTACAGCAAGACCTACCACCACGTGGCGGCCAACCTTGCGCTCACCGCGCTGCCGCTGCCGCCGCGTGCCGAGATCGAGGCCTACAGCCACGGCGACCTGATCGTGAAACTGGCCGAGGACTGGAACGTTGCCGGGCAGAGCTACGCTGCCGGCAGCCTGCTGGCGGTGGCCTGCGACGCGGCCAGCGGCAAGGTTGGCCGCATCCAGCCATTATTCGTGCCCGGCGCGCGGCAGTCGGTGGAGATGGTGGAGGCGACGCTGCACCTGTTGGCCATCATCGTGATCGACAACGTGAAGAGCCGCCTCGTGACGCTGCGCCGCCTGGGCACGGACTGGCTGCCACACGCCAACCCGCTGCCCACCGGCGGCGTGATCGAGTTCGCCGACCAGCCGTGGCAGAGCGACCTCTTGTACTACAGCTACAGCGATTTCCTGACCCCGGCCGCGCTGTACCGGCTGGACCTGCTAAGCGGCGGTGAGCCGGAGGTACTGCGCGCGCAACCGCTGGCCTTCGACGCGACCGGTTACGTGGCCGAACAGCTGCACGCGACCGCCGGCGACGGCACCGGGATTCCCTACTTCATCGTCCATCGCGGCGACCTGGCCCGTGACGGCAGCGCGCCGACGCTGCTGTACGGCTACGGCGGCTTCGAAGTGCCGATGATGCCCTACTACATGGACAATTTCGGCCCGCAGTGGCTGGAAAAGGGCGGCGTGTTCGTGGTCGCCAACATCCGCGGCGGCGGCGAGTTCGGCCCCGCCTGGCACCAGGCGGCGCAGGGCATCCACCGCCAGGTCAGCTTCGACGATTTCATCGCGGTGGCGGAAGACCTGATCGCGCGCGGCATCACCAGCGCGCGGCGGCTGGGCATCGAGGGCGGCAGCAACGGTGGCCTGCTGGTCGGCGCCTGCATGGTGCAACGGCCGGAGCTGTTCAACGCGGTGGTGTGCGAGGTGCCGCTGCTGGACATGCTGCGCTACACCGAGCTGTTGGCCGGCGCCAGCTGGATCGACGAGTACGGCGACCCGCAGGACGAGGACGAGCGCGCGGCGCTGGCGGCGTACTCGCCCTACCACCACGTCCGCGCCGACGCGCACTACCCGCTGGCGCTGTTCACCACCAGCAGCAAGGACGACCGTGTACACCCAGCGCACGCGCGCAAGATGGTGGCGCGCATGCAGTCCTTCGGCCACCAGGTGCTGTTCCTCGAAACCAGCGGCGGCGGCCACGGCGGCAACACCGGCCAGGAGCAGACCGCCGAGGAGCTGGCGCGGGTGCTGGTCTATCTCTACCGCCAGCTGATGGACTGAAACTGCGCCACGATCTGCTGCGCCCTGATATCCAAGTGGCTGATCCGGCGTTGGAACGGGCCAGAGCATGCGTATTGATATCAACATCAACTGCGCTTTTCTGGCCCATTCCGCCTTGTCTGACTTTGGCTCGCGAGATCGCGAACGCGTTTCTGACGCCTGCGGCCAACCTTGCGCTGAAGACAAGGTTGGCCGCAAGCATGTGACACCGTTACCATAGCCCGGCCCGCTTGCCGGGCTTTTCTTCACTTCTATACTCCGGAACGCGCATGAAGATCGTCGTCCTCGGTGCCGGCGTGGTCGGCGTCGCCAGTGCCTGGTACCTGTCCCGCGCCGGGCACGAGGTCACCGTCATCGACCGCCAGAGCGCCGCCGCGCAGGAAACCAGCTTTGCCAACGGCGGCCAGATCGCGGTATCGCACGCCGAACCGTGGGCCAATCCGGCCACGCCGCGCAAGATCTGGCAGTGGCTGGGGCAGGAGGACGCGCCGCTGCTGTTGCGCCTGCGCGCCGACCCGGCGCTGTGGCGCTGGAGCTGGCGCTTCCTGCTGGAGTGCCGCGCGCGGCGCACCCGCGCCAACATCCGCCCGATCACCACGCTGGCGCAGTACAGCCGCAGCTGCCTGCAGGCGCTGCGCACCGAGCTGGCGCCACAGGGCGGCCTGCACTACGACCAGCTGCAGCGCGGCATCCTGCACCTGTACACCGACGAACAGGAATTCGAACAGGCGCTGCACGCCGCCGCCATCATGCGCGACTACGGTTGCGACCGCCGCCCGCTGACGGCGGACGAGTGCGTGGCGATCGAGCCGGCGCTGGCCAGTGCCCGCAGCCAGCTGGTGGGCGGCGATTTCTCCGCCGAGGACGAATCCGGCGACGCGCAGCGCTTCACCAGCCAGCTGGCAGAATTCTGCCGCCGCGCCGGCGTCCACTTCCGCCTCGACACCGTCATCAGCCGCCTGGAACGCGACGGCGACCGCGTCGTTGCCGCGCACACCGACAGTGGCGAGCGCATCACCGCCGACGCCTTCGTGCTGGCGCTGGGCAGCTACAGCCCGCTGCTGCTGCGACCGCTGGGTATCAGCCTGCCGCTGGTGCCGGCCAAGGGCTACTCCGCCACGCTGACGCTACCGGAGGACAGCGTCGCGCCGGTGACCAGCCTGACCGACGACCAGTACAAACTGGTGTTCTCGCGACTGGGGCAGCGACTGCGCATCGCCGGCACCGCCGAATTCGCCGGCTTCGACCTCGCGCTCAACCCGGTGCGCTGCAACGCGCTGCTGCGCCGCACGCGACAGCTGTTCCCGCAATTGCGCGACAGCGCGCCGCCGGAATTCTGGTGCGGGCTGCGGCCGGTGACGCCGTCCAGCGTGCCCTTCATCGGCGCCAGCCGCTACCGCAACCTGTGGCTGAACACCGGCCACGGCACGCTGGGCTGGACCATGGCCTGCGGCTCCGGCCGGCTGCTGGCCGACCTGATCGCCGGCCGCACGCCGGACATCGCCTTCCCCGCCCCCGCGCTGTGAGCGCCTGTTTAATGTCTGCGGCGGCGGATCTCAATGGGGCGATCGCGCGTTAAGAACGGCGTCGGCATGCTGCTTCTGTCCAGCTAAGCGCCGCTTCCTCAGCCGTTCTCGCCTAGTCTCGCCTGAGCGTGCGAGATCGTGAACAGGCGCTAAGCGGCGGGTGCGCGCGGCGGCAAAGGTTGGCCGCAACGCGGCGGCTGCCTTACCATGCAGCCATCGCCCTCCCGAGACCCGCCGCACCATGTCGCACCACCCCAACCAGTTCGACCTGTTCCGCACCCGGCGCTTCCTGCCGCTGTTCATCACCCAGTTTTTCGGCGCCTTCAACGACAACCTGCTGAAAAACGCGGTGATCGTGCTGATCAACTTCCACGGCATGAAGATGCTGGGGCTGGCGCCGGAGCTGATGATCCAGCTGGCGGCGGCGCTGTTCATCCTGCCCTTCTTCCTGTTCTCCGCCACCGCCGGCCAGCTGTGCGAGAAGTACGACAAGGCCGCCATCGCGCGGCTGGTGAAACAGGCGGAAATCGCCATCATGCTGCTGGCGGCGCTGGGCTTCTGGCGCCACGACGGCGTGATCCTGATGTCCACCATCTTCCTGATGGGGGTGCACTCCACCCTGTTCGGGCCGCTGAAATTCAGCGTACTGCCGCAATACCTGCGCCCCGGCGAACTGGTCGGCGGCAACGGTCTGATCGAGATGGGCACCTTCGTCTCCATCATCCTCGGCCAAGTGGCCGGCACCGTGCTGGTCAATGCCGACGACAGCCGCATC